>NZ_JAUVEY010000007.1:0-29376 GCF_030594565.1 Methanococcoides sp. | reverse complement strand
TGTTGCGGTCATACCACCTACTTTCACAAGATAGGTTCCCGGTTCACCGGCAGTGTACACGAACTCTACCGGAGCGGATTCACCGACACCGAGCGAGATCTCCTGTGTAGCGGTAGTGTTGTCATTGACAATGAGCTCTACAGTGTAAGAGCCTGCTGCTTTGCCATTGTTGACAGCATCTAACTTGACCTTCACATCCTTTCCAGTCTTGACCTCAAGTGGAGTGACCACAAGATTACTGAACTCGAACTTTGCTTCAAGCTCCTTAACCTCGATATTGAGCTCTGCACCAAGGAAACTCTCCTTCTTGGCAGTTATCTTGTGCATACCGATCTCTTTCAGGACATCGGTCACAACACCATCACTGTCAGTGTCACCAATGGATTTTCCGTCAATGGTAACATCCACATCTTCAAGGGCATCCCCACCAATGGATTTTACAACTGTGAAAGTTACCAGATTGCCCTCATAGATCACTTCAGGCGAAACTTCAATGCTCATCTTCCTCGACTCATCATCAGGGGAGATCACTTCAAGAGATGCTTCACCGGAAGTGTAACCATCCTTTTCAGCAGTGATGGTATATGTCCCATCTGCATGGAAAGTATAGTCAACCTCTCCTTCATCGTCAGTGGTACCAAGTACAATGCTTCCTGCCTTCACGGTTGCACCGTTGACAAGGGAACCGCGTGATGTCACAATCACAGTGATCTTGTCACCTTCACTGACAACTTCAGGCTCAACCTCCACATCAAGTGAATCAGCAGGTGTTGTGCTTATCTCAACGAATGGATAATAGCGTACAGTACTGGAATCTGCGACCTTGAACTTGATCTCGCCCATGATCTCGATCTCATCTCCCTTTGAGAGTGAGATGGAATCTTCGTTCTTCATTTCGATCTTTGTGGAACTGACAGTTTTTACTTCCATCTCCCCATAGTTATCACCAGTGTTTATCTCCTCATATTCATCAGATATCTGGAAGATACCACGGACGAAGACCGCAGTTGATTCCCGCCCACTGAAGATCTCATCAAAGTTTACGATAATGATAGGCACATCTTCAACATCCCCAAGTTCTGTTTCATAGATGTATGGCTCACCTGAAGATATGACAGTACTATCAAGACTATCACCGTCCTTGCTAAGCTCAAGCAATACCTTGTCACCATCCTGGTTCACTTCAACAACATCCAGTGAATATCCTTCCTCAAGGATGATTGATGAACCACCAAAAATAGATTTCTTGTCATCATCATCGATCAGTACCTTTGAAAGCTGACCTTGAGACATAAGGTTTACAGAATCAACGCCACCGCTATTGAATGGATTATCAGGGTAACCAACAAAGTACTTCTCTGCCATGAAACCGATAACATTATAGTCGTCCCATCCGGAATATTCAAAGCTGACAGTTGAAGGAATTGTAGTATAAACCAGATCACCATCATCGATATTTCTGCCATTTAATGTAAGGTTGAGGGATTCGGTGCCAATACCTTCATCGATGTTGTAATAGAAACCTTCGAAATTGAGAGGGGTCCATGTGAGACTTTCATTTTCTGCAATGGTACCCCTGAGTTCATATGTTCCTGGTTCGGACATGTCAACAAATGGTGCAAATCTTAAGTCATTGTTATCTGCTACAATGAACTTGAGCTTGCCCATAATATCAGCAATGTCCCCCTTGTCAAGACCGATCGTATCTTCATTCTCCAGCCTGATCTTGGTTGAACTTATGGTTTTGACTTCCATTGCACCGTATTCATCACCTTTGTTAATGTCCTCATATTCATCAGATATCTGGAAGATACCTTCAATGAAAACAGCGTTCGTCTCAGTTCCACTGAATATCTCAGCGAAGTTCACTGCTATTATAGGCACATCATCAACGTCACCGAGGTCTTTTTCGTAGACATATGGATTACCAGAGGAAACTACCAATTCATCTACTTCATCCCCGTCCTTGGAGAGAGAAACGAAAACCCGGTCACCGTTCAGATCAAGCTCTACAATGTTAAGCACATAGCCATCCTCAAGTACAAGCCCTGCACCGCCATAGACAGACTGCTTATCATCACTATCTATGAGCACCTTTGTCAGATGACCTTTGGACATCAAGCTTATTGCATCGCCTGAAACATCTGAATGAGTACTGGAAGTATACCCTGCAAAGTATTTCTCTGCCATGAAACCAATGACCTCGTAAGATCCCCATGCACCATACTCGAAATCAGTTTCGATAGGTGTTGTTTCATATTCAAGATCACCATCTCCGATGTTCCTGTCGGAATCACTGTCAAGATGGATGGTCATGGTCTCTGAACCAAGACCGGATTCAAGGTCATAGAAGAAACCGGAATAGCTCAATGCATTCCAGGTGTAATTAGTGGACTGTCCGGCATTTGCATCCCATATACGGTCACCGGAGGAGTATGTCGCAGTATTGACAGTTACAGTTGAGATAGTAGTGTTTATTGGATTAGCACCATCTGATGCTTTAAAGTTATAATCATGATCCCCGACAGCTAGTGATGTTGTTGTATATGTGTACTTGATACCATTTGTAGCATCATTGTCAGAAGGATCAAGTTTACTCATAGCATGGTCAGTGCCTTCAATGGTTACATTAATGTAACTTGGATCAGCTGCAACATTATCGGTATATGTTACGTTGAACATGAAGGTAGAACCAACCGTTGAATCAGGTTCATAAGTCACTGATTCGGAAGTTAATGTTGGTATATCTGAAACCACTGAAAATGTCTTCTCGGTCGTATCACTTGCAGAAACATTCCCGTCAGAAGCTGTGAACTTGTAATTATAAGTTCCAACCGGGAAACTACCTTTAGTATAAGAATAAAGCTTACCATCTACAACATTTGTATCACCGGCATCAACTTGGTCCATTAAATAAGATGTGCCGTTGATAACAACGCTAACATCTGAAGACGATTCATTGTCTCCATCTGTATATGTGACATTAAAAGTAAAGATGGTTGCAAGCGTTCCGCTTGTTGGTGAAACTGAATCTGAAGTCAATGTAGGATTATTGTTGACAACAAATGTTCCTGCACTTGACGGACCAACAGCAACTGTTCCATCGGACGCAAAGAATTGATAATTATGTGTGGCTGTACTGAACCCTGAGTTATTGTAAGAGTAAGTCTTACCATCGGTTGTTGTCGTGTCACCAGCATCTGTTTGACTCATAGTGTTGTTCACACCATCGATAGAGACATTGACATAACTTGCACCATTATTGTCAGCATCCGTAAATGTTGCGGTAAAAACAAAATTTGTACTATCATCACCACTACCATGACTTACAGAACCTGTCAAGGACGGAGCAGTATTTGAAACTGAGAAATTTCCTGCGTCTGCAGGACCCACTGGAGTTGTGCCGTCAGAAGCTGAAAAATTATAATTGTGCGTTGCAACACTGAAACCAGATGCAGTATAGCTATAATCTTTTCCATCAATAGTATTTATATCACTGGAATTAACTTCAGACATACCGTAATCTGTACCATCAATATTTACATCGATAGCAGTCGCAGTGTCGTTATCCGCATCTGTAAAAGTTACGGTAAAAACGAAATTCGTACTAACATCACCACTTCCCGGAGCCACGGCACCGGATGATAATGTAGGAGCGGCAGCCATCGCCACCCCACAACTCATTCCAAGAATGAGCAAGCTTATTAGCATAAATTTAAAATGTTTATTCATAGATAATTTCTCCGAATATTGTATGATTATAAGTTATCGAATTCTCCCATATGTACATAACCTTTTCGATTTATCGACACCTCGGGCCCATCGATCTTCATTATAGATATTAAAGTGTCATCAGTAACTTCGCCTACAACATTTAAATAGCAAACGGATTTGACCTTATCCAGCATTGAGGGTGAAACAGTGAACAACAGCTCAAAATCCCCGCCTGTGTAAAGTCCGAGTTCGAGGGCATCCTCATGACCGACCAGAGTAATGACTTCATCGTCGACAGGGAGTTTTTCCTCTAATATCCTAAAACCTACACCATTCACATCTGCCAGATCATATAATGACATGGCCAGACCATCGCTCGTATCCATCATGGAGGTGACACCACCGGTGCTGGCAAGCATCTGTCCTTCCTTTATACGCGGTACAGGTTCCAGTAAAGTTTTAAGCAGCTCATCGCTTGCATCAAGCCCTTGCTGTAAGGCCAGCAGTGCAGCGCCGGCTGAACCGACATTTCCGGTAACACAGACAAGGTCTCCCGGTCTGGCACCAGTTCTTCTCAAAAGATGTTCCTTTTTCACCCTGCCGAGAGCAGTACCTGTGATAGTAAGTTCATCATGAAGGTCGATATCACCGCCTATCACAGAGGTATCACAAAAGCTTGCACAGGCATCCATACCGCGTGCAATGTCCTCAGCGAATCCAAGTTCCATATCAGCCGTGATACCAAGGGCGGAAAGGAAACCCACAGGAGTTGCACCCATGGAAGCCACATCACTTAAGTTCACAGCAGCAGCCATCCAGCCTATCTGCCATGCACTCATGACCTCGGGAAAATCGGTCTTGCGATGCAACATATCGGTCGTTATCACCAGACAGTCCTCATCAGAGATATCTATAACAGCGCAATCATCCGAGCCTGCACCCTCCATGATGGCAGGGCTTTTCTTCGTAGAAAAAACAGAACACAGATGACCTATGAGCTCCCGTTCGTTTATCCCTGATATCAGGTCTGATCTTTCCATAAACTTATCCTATATTCTTAATATTTAGCAGTAATGTATAAAAGAGAGGATCATCTCCAGACCCTCCTCTTAACTAAAATAAGCATTACTCCCACAATACTTGCAAATATCACGATCGGGATAACAACTCCGATGAACACGATGATACCATTGACACTGCCTATGAAACCACGTACTGAATCGGACAAGGCATCACGTAGTCCCCATGAATGCGTAATATTACGGGGCTCGCTCACATCGACATTGATGGTCGCAAGATCGATCCTGTCATTAAGATAATTGAGCCTGCCAGTCAGACTTTCTATCTCACCACGCACACGTCCGAGTTCCTTCTCGACCGCAAGGACCTCTTCAACGGTCGTGGACATCTCAAGGATCTCCCCAAGACGAGTCTCCTGCTTCTCCAGATTGGAAAGGCGTGCATTCACATCGATATATTCCTCAGTAACATCAGAAGCAGTTGTGCTTTTGGAGGTCACTTTACCAAGGTCACCTATCGTCTCGAGCGCCTTGTCAAGTTCAGACGAAGGAACGCGTATAGTGATATAACCATACATACCCTCATCATCATATCGGGTATAAACAGAAGATGAAGACACATATCCATCGAACTCATCAGCGATATCGCTTATATCATCCAGCGCTTCAGGAGTGTTCTTTACCTCGAGGGAAACAGAAGATGTAGTAATTACCTTACGTGTAATACTGCTTTGAGATGATGCGCCGTTGTCAGCCAACTTATAAGAGGAGCCGCCATCAAAAGCAGATGTTTCTTCAAGATCATATATCATATCACTTTCAGGATAGACAGATTGCGGGCTGGAACTCTCATAGCCCGTGCAACCTGCTGCTATGACCGAAAGAGATAGTAGAATAAAAAGGAATAGATGTGTTCGTTTCATGGATACATTCCCCCTGACTTCATAAACAAAGAGACATCACGAACATATAAAGTTTTTACTTAAACTTCAGTTTGATTCGAAGTTAACCTTCTCATTACCCTTCTCTTTTGTACGTATCCACACATTATCGACAAATTCATGGGCACGCCCTGCAAGTTCCAGCATCTCATCGCGTGAAAAAGGCACAATATCCCTCATTTTCTCATCCATTGCGTTTGCAGGTATTCCCTGCTGAATTACATAGGTAGCACCCGACATGGACAGATATGGAGCTATCGAACTTGCGATCTTTGCAATATCATCCGGCTCGCCTATGAAGCCGCGTATCGCTGTGGTGCGAAGTTCATATTCCATACCTTTTTCAGTAATTATAGAGAGGCTTCTCCTGATATTTTTTACAACATCGGCAGGATCGGGAACAACAGAATATTCACCATACCCGATAGCCTTTCCGTACATATCAGGATCGTCAAGGGGGGCTTTTACATCAATGAAGAACTTGTCCACAAGGTCTAGATCCATCAATTCTTCCATAACATCGGGATAATAGCCATTCGTATGGATACCCACGAACAGCTTCTTTTTCTTTGCATAGGAAGCAAGATGCATAATTGCATTCTTCTGAGCCAGTGGTTCCCCACCGGAAAAGACAACACTGCTTACAAAAATAAGAGAGTTATCGATCTTTTTCTCAAGCTCTTTCACATCGACCATATCGGGAACTGTCAATATCTCATAGTTATGACAGTAAGGACACCTGAAAGGGCAGCCACGTAAAAAAAGAACGACTGACGCTTTTCCGTGCCAGTCAATAGTTGATATGGGGATGATCTCCCCAAAATTCACATTCATTTGATATCAAGCACCTTGGACTTCAGACCATATCGGCTGAGTTGTAACGCTTCCTATCTTCCAGTTCCTGCTTCTTTGCAGCATTCCAGCCACTTACAGCCTGAATATAACCGGTGACCCTTGAAAGCTGCTCGATGTTATCGGAACCACAGTTCTCACAAACATCTTTCAGACCAGCCATCATATGGAAATCATCCATACAAACGCTCATATCCTTGGTAAAAGCGAAGTATCCCACCTGAGTGTTCTTCGCAATGTTCATAGCAAAATCTTTCAGACCCTTAGCGTCCGGTGAGCCTTCACCCATCCAGATATGCATGATATCTCCGCCGTCCACTATAGGGAAGAACACATGTTCGATATTGATCCTGTCGACCAGTGAAACATCAGCTCCCGGCGGTACATGAGTACCATTAGTGTAATAGATCGGCAGGTCGTGGGTGTTCTTTATACCTTCAACTGCTGCTTTTACATCACCCTTTACAACTGAGAGGACCTTGTCCCTGAACTCCTCATGAAGCAGATCGGAAACAGAGAACCTCTGACCAGTGGTCTCGGCAGGGGTCCTTGCAAGAGCGATCTCCATACCGTATTTCTTGGAAAGTTCCTTGCCGTATATATCCATCTCGGTCATTGCCCTGATAGCCAGCTTGAAAGCATCTCTGGATTCATGCATCTGTGAACCGGTGTGATATTGGACCATCTCATTGATACCGATAACACCAATGGTGAACACCAGCGAATCTATATCGACCGCAATCGCACCTTTCTTACCAGTAACAGGGTCCTTTGGCTGCTGTGTTGCGAATGGCATCCTGCCATTATCAATGATAGGCTTTAACCACTTGACCTTTGTCTGGAAAACTTCCATTGCCTCATCCATGAGATGTTTAAGGTGAGAGAACAATTTCTCATCATCGTTCTCTGCCAGATATGCAGCTCTTGGACAGTTCAGTGAAATTACCTGCCAGGATCCCATTGAGAAATGTTTTCCCTCATTGAAGTACATTTTCTCATCGAATTCTGAATCTGAATCTGCGTTTGCTGAGAACTGGTAAGCACAGCACTGGTAACAGGAAATGCCTTCCCCAGCACCACGGTATTCAGGAAGCTGATTATCAAAGTAGGGAGTACCATACTTTGCGGTCAGTTCGAATGTCATGGTGTAAAGTTCATCATAGGTTGGAAGTTCCGGATTTGCACGGTTGAACATCTCATCCTCTTCCATGAAATCCGGTTCAATGGATATCTCAGGTTTCGGGAAGTTGAATGGTTTACCCCAGTAATCACCCTCGAGCATGACGTTCATCATTGCCTTGAAACCAAGCCTAACCTCACGTTCGTAGTCACCATAGACACGCTTGTCGGTACCATTGGTACCATCCCAGACACGACCCCTGTAAACAACAGGCTTGTCTCTCCACATCTTTGGAACACCTGGAGATAGCTGTACCGATGAGAACACAAGTTGTCCGCCACGGGCAACCATCATCTGTGTCATCTCATAGATGAACATTTGCATTAGCTGTTCGATCTCCTTGTAGGGTTTGCCCTCGAAGAACGGAGCGCAAAAGGTCAGGAAATTGTAGAATCCCTGTCCGCCAGCGAAGTTGGTCTGGGCACTTCCCAGAGCCTTGACAGCGTGCAACATTGCGACCTCGGCCTTCATTGCCGGACCTGCAACACTTGCCTTTGCACCTGATCCATCAGGCATCAGACCATAGTAGAAGAAATACCTCAGGTCCCAATCCTGACAGAAAGCACGGGTACCAAAGTACTCAAGATCATGAATGTGAAGATCACCATTAAGGTGAAGATCGGCTATCTTTGGAGGCAGCAATAGTAGATACTGCTCTTTGGAGATCTTGTCAGCTTTCTTTTTATGGGCGGTTTCCGCATTTTCCTGAAGGTTGGCGTTCTCATTGGCCTCAAAGCCTGAACCCTGGTCGATCTCACATGCATCGAAAACAGGTGAACCTACCCTTGTAGAGACATTACGCCATTCAAGATGACCACGTTCGAGCAGGATCAGGTTCACAAGTTCCCTGATAAGAGGACCAGAGAGGAACTTGATGTTCATGCCACGGATACGCTTTTCCGTTTCCTTTGCGATATCATGCGCCTCATCTTTCGAAATTGAAGAAATGTTATGATACCACTCACTAAGAGCGGTCTCTTTTAATAGTTGATTGACCACGATGTTGCGGTCCCAGTTCACCATATGGCCATCAGTGGTACGAACCTTTGGCATGGTCGAAATGAAATGACCGTCAAGTGTCTGCTGCAAAGACTGTGGCTCGGTAAGTGGCATCATTGTAGCCTCTAATGACCCTTTATCCGGTACAGATCCTGCTGCACCGTTCTCAAATCCCTTATCGGGATCAACTATAGCTTTTGTATCCGATTGCACATGACCACATCCCTTATAAAATACTCTTCAGTGATCCAAGATCGACCCCATCACTGTTGAATAGCTCTTCATACGTAAGAAAGTCATCATCTATCTGTAATACCGGAGCCGTTACAGTGAAAACACCGTTTAAGCGTAGTTCTGTAAGGGACTCAGGAGTTGACATGTCCGCTTCAGTAAAAGCCACATTGTTGGACTTCAATACATTTTTCAATTGAACGCATTTCGGGCATGTTTCCGTTGTATAAATTATAATATCAGACATTGATCTTCCTTCCATTAGATTTTGATACGTAAGCGAGAGACCTTTCGCACCCATCCCCCATGAAGACATTAAATGATAAACGCCTTCAATAGCCCGCATATAATGCGGAAAAGGTCCCTACTTGAGTAAATTAGCATTATGGACCTCTCACTTAATAATGCTTTTTGCCCCCATGATTGGATACTAATACATCATGCCTGGTAACAAAGCTGGTAATGGACGCAGGGATAACTCATCATTATAATGAGACAAATTGAGTATTGATTACCATGTTTGTTACCACATGTAATATCGAATAGATAACCATATTTGTTAAAGAGAAGTACACAACCTACATAACAGAACTAACATAAGAGAACATCCCTTTGCCAAAAGATGTATATCATAAATTCCACAATAGCAGTTAATCCATATCGAGGTGAAGACAATAAAAGAACAGTTACCATCAAGCTGCAAGCCTCTAGATGAGCTCCTGGGAGGCGGTTTTGAAGCAGGGGTTGTTACTCAGATATTCGGAGAAGCAGGTAGCGGAAAGACCAATATTTGCCTGCAACTTGCCATCGAATGTGTTAAGAAAGGGAAAAAAGCAATATTCATCGATACTGAAGGCCTCTCTGCAGATCGATTCAAACAGATAGCCGGCGAGAACGCAAGAAAGATCGCCCAGGACATAATCATTTTTGAGCCCCATAGCTTCGAAGAGCAGTATTCTGCGGTCAGGGAAACCGAGAAGATAAGCACAGAGAACGTCGGAGTCATCATTGTTGACTCTGCAACAGCATATTATAGGTTCGAACTTGATGATGAGGATTCAAGCATAAGGACCAGAAGAGAGCTCTCAAATCAGATAGGATTCCTCCACAGTCTCGCACGAAAACGCGACATAGTGGTGGTCATAACCAATCAGGTCTATTCAGATATCAAATCAAATTCATTAAAACCAATAGGCGGCAGTAGTCTTGAGCATATCTCGAAAACAATAATTCAGCTTGAGAAGACCGGAACGGGAAGCCGCAGAGCAAAGATATGGAAACATCGCTCCCGCCCGGAAGGAACCACCTGCGAATTCACCATAACCGCAGATGGAGTCAGATAATATTCTCACAATCTGGCAATGGTGATATACCCGGTATGCCCGACCCTGGATGTTGAAGGACGTGTGCCACGATCTGAAAAGGACATTGCACGTTCGATACATTCGATCGTCCTCACCTCAAAGAAATCAGCCTCAGCTATTGCTTTTCTGATCTGTGCTGTCTGTTCCAGGAAAGGCGAATACGTGACAAGGAAACCACCGGGATTCAGTATCGAAGGAATATAAGGCACAATTGTCGCTGAATCGATGGTATCAAGCGTCACAATATCAAATTTCTCATCGAGTTCCTTAACTTCATCAACGATATTACCGCATCGCACTTCCACATTATCGAGACCTGCACGGCGTATATTTTCACGAGCAACCTCCGCGAAATCATCCCTTACCTCAAAACTGAGCACCCTTTTTGCAATAGAGCCCAGATACATGGCAAGAATACCGGAGCCTGTGCCGGCATCAAGTACAGTATCGTTCTTATTGAGACCGGTATAGCCCAATATCATACCAATATCCTTGGGCATGATAGGCGTTCCAGTACGTTTTGCATGCCTGAAGAAATCCGGCATCCTGGGAAGCTGGATGACAAATGTCTGGCCCATATGAGATTCCACCGTTTCCCCTTCTTTCTTTTCCAGCAACTCTGACATTTCTATCATGCCAAAATCCGAGTGGAACTTCTCATCAGATACCGATGTGATAAATTCTCTGATCTTACCCTTATGGCTGGTCTTTAACAGCACTATCTCGCCTAATTTCATTTTTTCGCACCTGATGTTCTCTTTTCCCGATCGCTCTGAAATCTTGCCAATGGCATTGTAACGATATCACGGGGAATGGAATGTTTGTTCATTGTAAGATCGGAAGTAATTATTTTATAATCACGTTGATAGGGATCAACAAGATCTGCCGCATATTGCACGCCTGCATCTGTCAGCACATATTCATACCGCTGCCTGAACCTGCCATCCTTCTCAAAATAACGCAGGTCCTCATCCACGACCCCCATAGCTACCAGCAACTGAATGTCCTCATAGACCTTGTTGCTGTAAAGGAAACCATATCTTGTGTGGAACTCATAGTCGAACAGGTATTTTAACCTGATGTCCTCTTTGAAAAATGCAACCTTCTTGTACAACCAGGTGATGTTCCTTATACGCGGGATAGAGACAAAACCATCGTGGACTTCCTCGAACATTTCATGAATAGCATAAAGAAGAAGGATCAAGCCCTCTATGGGAAGATACTGCTCCTCCCTGATGAAGCGAAGCAGTTTCGGCGAGAGGTCATCCACAATATTATGCATTACCACCTGGGCAGAAGAGAGTTCCGAGGTAATGGCAACATCGGGATGAGTGAAAACGGTCAATGACATCTGCCGGGATATAGCACGGACCAGACCGTTTGCCAGAGCAGACTCATCGTAGAAGAAATTCTCGCTCCCGCCAACCATCACCCTGGCACTTTTAGGGACCCCCGTTGCGATGCTCAGATCGACAAGCACATCCCCCAACCTCTTTTCCAGCTCCTTTTCGAACATCCTTGTAGCCTTGCCACTGCGTGCAATGGTCGAAAGTGCCATCCTTGTACCCGGAGATAGTGTCTTCTGATTGGACCGGGCAACCGGAACATAGATCTGCCCATCACGAATATCCTGCAACAGACCCCTTGCCACCTCACCCCCCTTCGCATTGATGAAATTCAGCAGATCCGCATCATTATAAGTAGTAAAGAAATCCGCAACCATGGTTCCAACGGCCTCATCCCCAAATAACTCCTTCTGCTGCTGAAGGGTCATCTCCAGCGCATAAAGGAGCATGACCCTGACAGCCTGAGTACGAGGATGATGAATGATCGCAGTGTAATGATGAGAACGCGCGATAAGCATCGATTCTGCCGCTGCCAGCGTAAGTTCCTCATCAAAACTGCCCGAACCCGGAGAACCGAACACAACATTATCATTCACAATGCACAGACTTTGCATTATCTGATCGACATCGATGAGTCCCAGGGATACCCCAGTATGGTAAGAATCGCGAAGTAGAAAATCGATACGATCGGCATCTATATCCCCTGACATCAACTGAGAAAGATAGGGCTTTTCAATGGATAGATCACCCGTAGCGATCTTTGACACCTCATTGAAGAACTCAAAGGGATCATACCCCAATTCATCACGAACATATCTCGCAATTATGTTGTCCTCAGGAATTACCTCTGATATGATATATTTTGTAAAAGCTTCATGATCAACAAAACAATTCTCACACATCTTTGGCTGTATCGCAGGATCCCTTTTCAATACACTTTCCACAGCATGTGAAAAAGCGGAATGACCTACATCGTGAAGAAGGCCTGCAAGCCTTAGTTTCATAATATCTTCATTGTCGAGTCCTACCGATCTGCCCAGAAGAGATGCCGTATGCATCGTTCCAAGACTATGTTCAAAACGGGAGTGGTTCGCACCCGGAAATACCACATCTGCAAGACCAAGCTGCTGAATGCCACGAAGTCTTTGAAGTTGAGGCGTACCGATAAGAAGCTGCTCCAATTCAGAGAGGATGATGGTCTTATGAACTGGATCATGAACTACCAGAGGTTTTGTCATCAGATATAATAGGTCAGCTGAGATATATAAATGAAGTGTGGTAAGGAACAGATAAGGTGAATAAACAGAGACCATTCAGAACGAACGTTCAAGCTTGAATACTTTTTTATTCGGAAACTTCGTTAAGGTCTTGAGTGATCCACATGAGAACAATAGACTGGAACGATGAATCCAAAAGTGTCGTGATGATCGATCAGACACTCCTGCCAGTAGAACTTAATGTTATTGAATGTAAGAACCTTGCATCCCTTTGTGAAGCCATAAGGTCCCTTCGGGTAAGAGGTGCTCCGGCACTTGCTGCCGCAGGAGGGTTTGGAATGGCACTTGCAGTCACACTTAGCAGTGCAGACACAATGGAAAAGTTGCTCAATGACTTGAAAGTCGCTGCTTCCACCCTTATAGCCACACGACCGACAGCAGTGAATCTCGCATGGGCCGTTAAAAGGGTCTTAAAGGCCACAGAAGATTCCTACGATCTTGAAAGCATCAAGGACATCGTTATCTTCGAGGCGATCAGGATAGCAGACGAAGATGTGGAGATAAACAAGGCCATAGGAAAGTATGGACAGAAGTTGCTGGATGACGGCGACACTGTGATGACACACTGCAATGCAGGAAGAATGGCCTGTGTTGATTGGGGGACTGCCCTGGGAGTAATTCGCTCGGCAGTTGAGAAAGGGAAGGAGATCAGTGTCATAGCCTGTGAGACAAGACCCCTGAACCAGGGCGGCCGTATCACCACATGGGAACTTATGCAGGATAACATTCCGGTAAAGCTGATAACCGATTCCATGTCAGGGCATGTAATGAGACATGGAATGGTCGATAAGATGATAGTGGGTGCCGACAGGATAACACAGGACGTTGTTTTCAATAAGATAGGGACCTACACCCATTCGATCGTAGCAAGGGAACATGAGATACCATTCTATGTTGCAGCACCGGTCTCGACCTTTGATCCTAATGGTTGGGAGGAGACTGTGACAATAGAACAGAGAGATGCGGACGAGTTACGATATATTGGTGATGTCCAGATAGCACCTAAGAATGTGGATGTTTATAATCCGGCCTTTGATGCAACTCCCATGGAGAACATCACAGCACTTATTACTGAAAAGGGCATATTTGAACCACCTGTTCTTATTGATGAGATATTGATGTAACAGGCACAAAGCTTAAAAATTTAAAGAACTAATTGAGGAACTATGGCAGAAAAGAAGAAATCAAGTGGAAGTGGATTGATGTCATCTGCAGGTCTTATGACGTACTATGATGCGGATAAAAGAGCTGTTCACGTACAACCAAGGACCGTCTTCATCTTTGGCGCAATTTGCGGCATCGTTATCCTTGCACTTAGCGCAGGTTTTGGCCTCTGGCCCTAACCTGATAAGATCTTTTTTTGAATTCGTTTTTTTTCATAATTACCGATTAGCTCTCTTCAGATAGAGAGTTGAGACTATCGTATTTAAAAGAGCACAAATAATTTTCAACTCAATTTAAAGATTAAAAAAGGCAGGGTACCTGATCCGAAGATCAGCCACCACGTGCTTCCTTGATGGCCTTTGCGATCTTTCTTGCGACCATGGTCTTAGCTTCATTGTTGTCCACAAGGATACGACCGCTTGATTCCCACCATGTACGGGGATACTTTTTATCAGCTTCCACTTCAGGGTTCAGGTTCAATTTCTCAGCTGCTGCCGTCAATTCCCTGAGTAGCGGAGCTTCGAGAGAGCTCTTTCTGGAGATTATCCTGCCACCTTTCCGCGATCGGGACTTGTCCAGGTTTGCAGGCCAAATGACCAGTTTGCCTTTTTCACGCATCATCATGCTGCATAGATTAGAACTCATACAATTTAAACTTGGTCAAGTGAGAGGTATCAAAAATATAAAATAGATTCAGCGACCATACTAGTAAAATATTTGAAGAGGAGATACAAAATGGCTTTTTTTGGAACGAACGGAGTAAGAGGGATCGCTAACGAATATATCACACCACAGCTTGCGATAGATGTCGCAAAGAGCCTTGGGACATACATGGGTTCAAAGGGTACAGTCGTCGTTGGGAGAGATACCCGCAAATCAGGAGACATGCTAAAATCGGCTGCTATCGCCGGTGCGTTGTCCACAGGAGTTACTGTAATTGATATCGGAATAGCACCGATACCGGCCATCCAGTATTATGTAAGGGAGCATGCCGATGCAGGTATTGGCGTCACTGCATCACACAATCCAAGAGAGTACAACGGAATTAAACTGGTTGCCGGAGACGGAAGCGAGTTCTCAAGGGAAGGAGAGAGAGAGGTCGAAAAGATCTACATGTCAAAGGATTTCGCAGCAGCCAGCTGGGAAAGGACGGGCGACCTCTTCAAAGATACGAACGCAAATGAACAATATATCAATGCCATCATCAATTCCGTGGATGCGGAAAGCATACGTGAAAAGCGCTTCAAGGTAGTGGTGGATACCGGTTGCGGTGCCGGCTCTTTGACGTTGCCTTTCCTGCTTCAGAAACTTGGATGTGAGGTAATGGCACTCAACGCCCAGATAGACGGAACGTTCCCATGGCGCAATCCGGAACCTACCGAAGATGTCCTGACCGAACTTTCCGACATTGTGAAAAGCAGGGGTGCGGACATGGGCGTTGCCCAGGATGGAGATGCGGATAGGGCAGTGTTCTTTGACGAGAACGGGAATTTCATCGATGAAGATGTCCTTTTGGCAATGATGGCGAAGTACATCCTCGAAGACAAGAAAGGAGACCTCGTCACGCCTGTCAGCTCATCACAGCGTATGCTGGATGTGGCAGAGGAGGCAGGAGTGAAACTTCACTGGACGGCTGTCGGTTCTATCAATGTCGCAAGAAAGATGATGGAAATAGGTGCGGCATTCGGAGGAGAAGGTAATGGAGGACTTATTTTCCCGGAACACCAATATTGTCGTGATGGAGCCATGGCATGTGCAAAACTTCTTGAGATAATGGCCTCTGGCAAGAAACTTTCACACCTTGCAGAGAACGTACCGGTCTATTTCAATTCAAAGACAAAGGTTCATTGCAATGACCTGGACCCCACGATGGAGAAGATAAAGGACAGTGTTGTCGGAGGAGAACTGGAAGTAGATACGACCGATGGTGTAAAGATATGGCACAACGACGGATGGGTGCTTATACGCCCTTCTGGAACTGAACCTATCATAAGGATATTTGCAGAAGCAAAGACACTGGACAGAGCTGAGGCCCTTATGGAAGAAGGTGTAAAGCTGGCAGACAATTGCATGCAGAAATAAGATCAGGCTTTGCCACGGGATTCGCCACAGACCATACCTGTGGCGATCATGTGTGCCACCCTGAGAGGTTCCGGAACATTGCTCCTTGTTGAAGACAAACGTACGACCTCACCTGCTTTTTCAGTATCGATGCCGGCACACTGGATGAATATAGGATTCAAAGGATCCTTTGAGACCACTTTTGTAATTGCACCTGCCCGAAGTATGATCCGAAATCTCTCTCCAGGGTCAGGCAGATTTGACAGGGCATCCTTGATTTTTTCAAGATCAGGGACCTCACGCATTATAACAATGACCGGTATTTCAGTTCCTTCATACAGCCTGACGATGTCAACCGGATTGAAACCACCATAGGTCACACCATCAAGCATTATCACTTTTATCTGACCATAGTGTTTGCTTGAGGTCACCATCTCAGCTATCCTCTCCGTAGCATCCATACCATCACGATGGATGCTGGAATGCATCACGCCATCAAGCCATTGCCCGCCACGAAAGAAAGCTCCCACTATCAGAATATCATCACTTATCAATGCGGAATCATCGATACCAAGTATCCTGATCTCAGGCTTGATATGAAATGCCAATGCAACACGACCTTTTGCTCACCAGAACATGTTCTCCGAATGATCGATATTGTTCGCTTTGGGGACCATGACCTTTGTAACTGCATCAAGCAGGTCAGACATGCCTATGTGGTCACTATCATTGCGTACAGCAAGCATTCCAGCTTCCATGACTATGGCCCCTATATCGGCACCACTTGCCCCTTCTGTAAGATCTGCCAGCTTTTTGACATCTACATCGCTGCCAATGTTAAGCCTCTCTGCATGGATACGGAAGATCGTTTCACGACCATCCTGATCAGGCAATGGTATCTCGATGATACGGTCAAGCCTTCCCGGCCTTACAATTGCCGGGTCTAGCACATCAGATCTGTTGGTGGCAGCAATTATGCGTACGTCACCCCTGTTGTCAAAGCCATCCATCTCAGCAAGCAGTTGCATGAGGGTTCTTTGAACTTCCCTGTCTGCACCGTTCGTATCTTCCAGACGTGTCGCTGCGATCGCATCCAGCTCATCGATAAAGATGATTGCAGGTGCCTTCTTCCTTGCCATCTCGAAGATATCACGAACAAGCTTTGCGCCATCGCCAATATATTTCTGTACAAGTTCAGAACCCACCACCCTTATGAAAGTGGCATTCGTCCTGTGCGCCACCGCTTTGGCAAGCAATGTCTTTCCCGTACCAGGTGGTCCGAAAAGCAGGACTCCTTTGGGAGGAGTTATACCAATGCGTTCAAAAACTTCCGGTTTAGTGATCGGCAATTCGACAGATTCACTTATCTCCATAATCTGTTGGTCCAGACCACCTATCTGCGAATAGTCAACTTCCTGTGAATCGATTACCTCCATAGCCGTGATAAGCGGTTCGTCTGATTCAGGAATGATGTCGACGACTGCCAGAGTCTGCTGGTTCAACCCCACCCTGACCCCCGGAACAAGCTGATTATCATCATCGAGGTCCTGTGAAACTTTCACAAGGAACTGAGGACCTGTACTGCTCCTGATCAGAGCTTTATCGCCATCAAACATATCCACTATACTCGCAACCACAAGTGGAGGAGACTTTAACCTATCAATTTCTGACTGAAGGCGGTGCGTCTCACGTTCATACTTGAGCTTTTGTGATTCGATATAACGCTTATCGGATTCTATCTGGTCACATTGCTCTTTCAGGATATTGTTTCGCGATTCAAGCTGCTTCATCCGATCCAGCAGATATTTTGAAAAATCCTCATCGCTTTCGGAAACAAAATCCCCATTACCAATGCCACTGAAGCTATAATCATTGCTTCTTGGCTCATCGTCGATCGTTTCTGTCATAGCTCCGAATAATTATTTAAGTAGAGACGGTATATAGCACTTTCGTAAAGGGCAATTAAAATAGCCTTTAAGAGATGATACCGATGCAATGTGAAATATGTGGTGCAGAGATCAGAGAAAAGCCGATAGACGTCACTATTGACGGAAGCCAGCTTAAGGTGTGCAGTAAGTGTTCACAATACGGAAATGCGGCAAGAGCACGCTCACCTGTATCCAGAAAGATATCACCTGTATCTCCAAAACCAATTCGGAATGTTCAAAAAAGGACAACATCAAGACGCGATCCTTTTGCTGAGCTGGATGACGAACTTGTGGACGAGTACGAGACCGTCATACGTGAAGCTCGTGAAAAACGCGGATGGACACAAGAAGTGCTTGCCATTGAGATCAAAGAGAAGGCTTCCCTGATAAAAAAGATAGAAAGGGGAGAGATAACCCCGGAAGATTCTGTCAGGAAGAAGATAGAAAAAGCACTCAATGTGAATCTTATGGAGCGGCAGGGCAAAGATGAATGGAATGCTGACCGTTTGAACAGCGGTACAACTCTTGGGGACATCGTCACAATAAAAAGGAAATGAAAATGTGATCTCAGCCAACTATGGCTGGAATGAACTATTGCACACTGCCCATATCAAGAGACAGAAAAGGGAACTAAAATGCATCTTACAGAAAAAAGGATCGGATTCATAGGCACAGGCAAGATGGGAGAATCACTTATAAGAGGAATTCTCGCATCACATAGCGAAATAACTCTGAATGCAAGTGATGTTTACAAGCCTGCTCTTGAAAGACTCAACAATGAATTGGGTATTAATGTCTCAACTGACAATACTGAGACCATAGGAGACTCTGATGTTGTTGTGCTTGCGGTCAAGCCACAGATACTAAAAAGCGTGCTTGCAGCCATCAAGGACAGCATTACCGCTGACAAGCTAGTTATCTCCATCGCAGCAGGAGTTCCAGTAGCAGCAATTGAAGATGAACTGAATGAGGGCACAAGGGTCGTACGGGTCATGCCAAACATCGCAGCAACCGTTGCAGAAGCTGCATCTGCTGTTTGCGCAGGTACGAATGCCACTGACGAGGATATGGTGATCGCACTTGAGATGTTCCAGTCCATTGGAAGTGCAATAACGATCCCTGAGAAGCTCATGGATGCGGTCACCGGTCTATCCGGAAGCGGACCTGCATACATATTCCCAGTTATAGAAGCATTAGCTGACGGAGCAGTCCATGAAGGACTTGACCGTGCAAATGCGATCACACTGGCAGCACAGACAGTTCTTGGTGCTGCAAAAATGGTACTGGAGACAGGAATGCACCCAGGAGAACTTAAGGACATGGTAACATCCCCTGCAGGAACGACCATCAGAGCAATACGCACTCTTGAAGAGAGCGGGATAAGAGCTGCTTTTATGAATGCGGTCATTGAATCTTCAACGCGTTCAAAGGAACTTGGGAACTAATCCCAATGATCTTTTTTGAAAAACGTAACAAAATACCATACAGTATCCAAACATTAATATAATTGGAAACCTTAAATAGTTCCATTAAATTTTAATTAAGTTTGGTGTGGGGACAAAAAATGAAATCTTTTGCTGTAATTCGAGCGGAGGACCCGAACAAGGTCAAAATCGCTTTGCACGACCTAGAACACTATGGAAGTATGAAATTCGGATCGAACCCGAAAAGGATCGAGCCTAATTATGCAGATCAACTTCTTGTAAGTGTCTCAGGAGTACCACTTAAAACTAAATGTAATTCTGCAGCTTTGGTAGAACTTGATACGAATGCTGGTGCCGCAATAAGCAAGTTGAGAAAGATACACCCTCCTGCACATGTTGTGATCGTAAGTCCAAGGCACGATGCATTTGAAGAACTTCTGGAAAGCTCTGAACTTTATCCAGAGTTTGATAGAACATTCGACATCTAAAAAGGAAATAAGAGATCTTTTATTTTCTTTATTTCAGTGATCTGCGGATCTTTTTAGCAAACATATAGAATTTTGTCCCGGACCCATGGACCACGAGGCTATTGTAACAATTACAATTCCATAGAGATGTACTTGTAAGATCCCATAAGACCACGAGACAATTGTACATTCAAAGCTGAACAAGCGATAGTAGAACAATGACAATGTGGCAACTTATTTAGAGATAACATGAGCTCTAAAACTTGTTACAATCCCTAAAAAGTACCAGTAGTGATAATCAGATCAAACAGAAGAATCAGAATGGGGCCGGGACCGAGAGTCGAACTCGGATCGTAGCCTCCACAGGGCTACAGGATAACCGCTACCCTACCCCGGCACGGAATAGGTGGTGCTTCACTATGAAGCACCTTATACTAGTATTTTTATTAGATAAACTTTTTGGCTCAAATCAGCCATAGAAAGATTATCCAAGCCTTTCGATGATAAGCTCTGCGACCTGTTTGCCTGAAAGAAGCATTCCACCAAAGACAGGACCCATACGAGGTGCACCTGCAACAGCATTAGCAGCCATCCCTGCAACGTAAAGGTTTGGATATACCTCCTTTGTGGTCTCAAGGAGCATCTTTTCCCCGACATCCGCCCACATTGGCTTCTCACCCACTACACCGAGTTCGCCGAGCTTTGCCCCGGGAACCTTGCGCTGGACAGTGGAGCAAACGACTGCAGGATGGCCAGTACCATCGACAACGACCTTAGAACGTATTGCCAGAGGATCAACATGCAATTTTCCGATCTCAACAGCAGTCCAATTGATAACAAGACCACATATCTCATCATTTTCCCGGATCATAACATCCTCGACATTTACGAGGTTGAATATCTCAGCACCTGCAGATGTTGCACCACTGATGAGCTTACCAACAGATTCCACAGAATTTGCGATATAATAGCCCTTTTCGTACTCACGGTATGAGATTCCGAACTCATCAAGGATGTGACGTGCATCTTCCTGTACGACAATACGCGGGAACATCATACCGCCAGCCCACATGCCGCCGCCAACAGCCAGTTTCTTCTCGTAGATGACCGTCTTCAGGCCTGCTTCTGCGAGATATTTTGCTGCTACAAGGTTAGCAGGGCCGCCGCCCACAAGTGCTACATCAACATCGGTGTAATCAAGGAAGACCTTAGAGAACTCGTCTATAATCGCTCTTGAAATCGTGACCTCATCCAGTTTCATATTAGTACCTCATGATAAATTGAAAGCAAAAGCTCATTGCATGCATGTATCTTAAAGTTATTGGAATCGGCAATTTCAGTATACAAACCGGATAATGAAAAGAATGACACGAACTAAAAAACACAAGAGATAAATGATCCCGAAAGATCATGCCTTATTAAGGGTCACCCAGAACACACTTCCTTTTTCGTAAGGATTGTCACCCACCCCAACTTTGCCACCATGCAGGTCAACTATTCTCTTGACTATCGCAAGACCCAGACCCGAACCTTTAATGCCGCCTTTATCCAGCCTCTTGAACCGTTCGAAGACCAACGGTTTATCTTCATCGGAGATACCGAATCCCTGGTCCAGAACCTTTACCTTCCACTCCTTGCCAAGATCATCTATTCCCACAGTAATACGAGTGTCCTCTGGACTATATTTTACTGCATTGGAAAGCAGATTAAAGAACACCTCTTCTATCGTCGTATCAACTGATGCAGAATAAACACCCTCTTGTGGCAGAGATATCTCAATACCAGCCCCTTTCAACTGTGGCTCAAGGGAGTGTACAACATTTCTTAATATTACAGCCAGGTCCATTGGCCTTAGCTTCACCTGTGAAACCGACTCCACCTTTGCAAATGCAGCTGCACTCTCGATCATATCAATAAGTTTGGAATTTGCACGTTTTATGGCCTGGAGCATCTTAAGGTTCTCACCTTCAAAATTACCCCTTTTTAGAAGGATATCGGTAAAACCTTTGACACCACCCGCCGGATTCATCAGGTCATGCCTGATAATGTCAATAAAGAGATCCTTTAGCTCATTGGAATGTTCAAGTTCCTCCGCATACCCCTTTAAAGCAACTTCTGCCCTCCTACGTTCGGTAACATCTTCACCAGAACCCAAAATAGAGGTATTTTCCCCCCCTTCATCCCATATAAGGACATGATGCCAACTGATAAGACGTGCTTCGCCATCAAGGGTACGGATCGGTATTTCGGTGTACTCATAGGTATTTGGATCGCCTTCGAGCAAACTGGAAAAAATAGCCTTTGAACTTTCAACATGGTCTTCAGGAATGAAAGTATCAAACCAATTCTTACCAAGGATCTCATCTTCACTGCCCCCAAGGATCTCACAGCCTTTTTTGTTGATAAGAGTGATATTTTGGGATTTATCAACTACCATGAGAATTACGCCTGCAACATCAAGATAGTTCTGTGCCTGATCCCTTTGTTGCACCAACCTGTCATTCAACTGCCTTATCCTTAAAAGAGAACGCACCCGTGTTGCAAGTTCCAGCCTGTCGACCGGTTTAGAAAGAAAATCATCCGCCCCCGCATCAATGCTCCGGATCTTATCATCCTTACCGGAAAGTGCGGTAACCATTATAATAGGTATCAATTGATAACGCGGATCGGCCTTCAACTGTTCGCATACTTCAAAACCACTAACATCCGGCATCATTATATCAAGAAGTATAAGGTCCACATCTTCAGTTGCAACCTTCTCAAGACCTTCCAGACCACCATATGCAGAAATTATTTCATAATCAGGGGAGAGATATATCTCCATCAGTTCCACATTCAAAGGTTCGTCATCAACGACCAGTATCCTCGGAGCGGCATCACCGCGCATTATTACACCAAACTCCTCTGATCAAGCAGTTTTACCGAGGTATTCCGGAATTTGCTTCTTGAACTCGTGGATGTCGATAGGTTTTGAAATATAGCCAGTACACCCGGCATCAAGGAATTTGGCCTCATCCCCTGCCATTGAGTGAGCAGTAAGAGCTACAACCGAAATATCTGCAGTATCAGGGTCCTCCTTTAAGTGAGAAAGCACCTCAAGTCCATCCATTCTCGGAAGTTGCATGTCCAGAAGAATAAGATCGTATTTAGCCTCTTTTACTTTATCAAGAGCTTCCGGACCATCTTCTGCCTGACCTACTTCATACCCCCAGGATTCTAAAAGATCAACTGTTAATTCCATGTTCATGGGATTATCTTCTACAACCAATATTTGAGCCATTATTGCCACCTTATTAATAATCTTGATTTAAATTCCGTTGAGTTTTCTATTGCACACAGCCTTGAGTGCCGCATTTAGAAAAATAAACAATAAATTAGCAGGAATGTGGATAAAGGGATCATGACCATGATCAACCAACTCCCAGCAATTTATATTTGATAAATGATATTATAACATAATATATTTACCAACTCAATATATATTAATTATCCCGTTAAAGTCATATATTGAGATGTTATAGTTCGCATCCTTAGAAATAATAATTTGAAACGGACCTTCGGTAGAATTCGCAGACCATCAGGAAACAGATTCGATCCAATAGATCTCTTACATTTATAACAAAAAAGAGCTGATAACATGGTCAGATCAACCCAGAAGACCACACAAAAAAGAGATAGGGAAGAGAATGCAGACCCTACTGAACACACTGCAGAGCTAGTCATATTGAAACCGCAGGGATATCCACTTAGCAGCATGCTTGATGAATATCCGGAGATAGACAACGCAGAGGTCTTTGAACACTATGCAAGGAAACAGTGGAACGGTTTTGTGGCAAATGAAGGAGAATATTTGTTCGACCGCCGGATGTACCCGGATTTTGCGTATAAGATAATCGAAGTAGTACCACCTGGTTCTGCCATAGGAATAAAAACCACCATAGTCATCAATGACGAAGAAAAAGCATCGATCATTCCCAGACTCAAGTCAGATGTCACTTTTGATGATGTGGTGGGGCAGAGCTCAGCACGACAGAAATGTAAACTCATCGAGAGGTTCTTGGAAGAGCCAGAGAAGTTTGGCAAATGGGCCCCCAGGAACGTACTGTTCTTCGGACCATCCGGCACAGGGAAGACAATGCTTGCAAAGGCCCTTGCAAATAAAACGGACGTTCCATTGCTACCCATCAAAGCAACCCAACTGATAGGAGAGTTCGTAGGAGAAGGTGCCCGACAGATCCATCAGCTTTACGAAAGGGCTGAAGAGATGCAGCCATGCATCATTTTTATCGATGAGCTGGATGCAATAGCACTGGACAGGCGAAATCAGGAATTAAGAGGCGATGTCGCAGAGATAGTCAATGCATTGCTTACGGAAATGGATGGGATCGTGGAACGCCGGGGAGTTTGCACCATTGGCGCGACCAACCGCCCCAACAGCCTTGATCCAGCAGTTAGGAGCAGGTTTGAGGAAGAGATAGAGTTTGCACTTCCTGATGAGCAGAACCGTTATGCGATAATAGAGAAGAACATCAGTACGTTCCCGCTACCCGCAGAGGATATTGATATGAAAAAGATAGCAAAACTCACAGCGGGGCTTTCAGGAAGAGATATTGTTGAGAAGGTTCTGAAAACCGCATTGCACCAGGCAATAATGAATGATGAAGAAGTTGTAAGGCAGGATTATTTTGAGGGAGTCATTTCCAAACTGACTAAAAAAGGAGACACTGCTGCCTTGGATAGACTTTATATATGAAAGATGGAACTTTCAACCATTATAACTCAAATGTGATATCATGAGCACCATAGAGGAAACTGACAGGTTTGAATGCAAGATCGTGAACATAATTGATAACCTGAAACAATGGAAAGGTGTCGTTGTCGAAGATATTGACTCCGGCGGACGTGTCTATTTTGCCAGGGTCAAAGCAGAAGGATTCACCAAGGAGATAGGAGATTCACTCTTTCTTAGCGTGAAGGAACTACCATACGATATTGAAGAGATGTCCATTGAGGTCCACCTTTACGATGAGAATGATACCGAAATTGACTGGACCATACTTTGAACATATGAGAACAGATCTTATTCATCGATCTCATAAGTGTGCATGATACCTTTCTCATCCACACTACTTATTTTTTGGACAGTGTGTTTCATTAGCAGATCGAAGCAGGCCGGATCGAAGAGGTTGAGACCACCACCACATTCCAGAATAAGTGAATCCATATCAAAAAACTCATTGATGTTCACAACTCCTGCATTTGATCCATATTCCAGTCCTGCAGGAAGCATTTCCGGTGCCAGTTCAAATCTTGGTCTTGTGCTAAGCTCAAACCATTCGTGATTTATGACCAGGTTCCATTTATCCTGAGAAGCTTGCTGTGCAAAAAAAGCTTCAATGGCATAATTGATGTTTATACCAAGTTTCTTGTTCTCCGGTACTTTACGGAGAACGAGATCTTTTTTACGATTCATATCATAACGGAACTTTTCAGGATAGTGGAACATCTCCCCCAAATTCATCTTTTCGGATATCATCCTGTTAATATCATGTTCTATTTCCTTCGAATTGGCAAAATTCAGAGTGATAGCCTGATCGATAAGATTTAAAGGAATATCATCAGCTTCTTTTGCAAGTTTTACCGCAGTATTACAGACTTTGACAGTAAGTTTATTGATGCCTTTTGAGATCTGGATATCCCTGCCCCCCATAGATGCCATCTTTGAGATGATATCGTTGAACTCATCTATATAATAAGGATCGATCTTCTGCTTTCGAATCGGTTCCCCATTGCCTCCCTCAACTCCATTTTGAATATTTTTAGACTAACACGTATGATCTTCATTTAGCATAGGCTGCCCCCCAACCGATCCCTGATACTTTATTGGGCAGTCTAGTAAAAAAGTTTTATCCGCATCCCCACGTATCAATCATCACTAAGGGGAACTTCGATCACCAGAAGGTCTTCGGCAAGTATCACGTCTTTGAATAACGCTTTTGCATCATTTAGGAGCGGAGTTGCATCGTCTGAATATCTTGAACTCAGGTGAGTCAGGACAAGCTTTTTGACACCGGCCTTCTTTGCCAGGGCAGCGGCTTCACCTGCAGTCGAATGCATGGACTCTTTTGCCCAGTCGATCATATTGTCAGCAAGGGTGCTGTCATGTATCAACAGGTCAGCGCCATCACTTGCTTTGAGAACGCCAAGACACGGGCGCGTATCACCAGAATAAACGATCGTCCTACCAGGCCGTGGATCACCTACTACATCCTCAGCTGATATAACCCTGCCACCTACCTCGACCGATCCACCATGGTGCAGTTTTGAAAAGAGAGGACCCACAGGAACGCCAAGCTCAATGGCCTTATCACGATCGAACCTTCCGGGGCGCTCATCCTCCACAAGAGCATAGCCGATGCTTGGAACGTTATGCTCGGTATTTAAAGCTACAATGGAATAACCATCACGCTTTATGGACTCTCCACTTTTGAGCCTTATTGCATTTATTTCGAACTTCAATTTGTAATAACCCATTGCAGTGAGAAATTTCACGAATTCTTCCACCCATTCAGGACCATATATGGTAAGGGGTTCGGTACGCCCCTGAAAAGACATAGTCTGGACCAGACCGGGTATCCCGAGTATGTGGTCTGCGTGGAAATGAGTTATGAATATGGAAGATAAATTCATCATTCCGGTCTTTGCACGCATCATCTGCTGTTGGGCACCCTCACCGCAATCGAACATTATAAGTTCCCCATCCCTGTTGACCATGATTGCGGAAGGATTGCGGTTCGTTGTCGGCAAAGAGCCACCGGTACCTAAGAATGTAACTTTGAGCATGTAAAGATAAATATGCGATAGAATTATTTAGCTGTTATCACATCTAAATGGAATGCTCAATTGAATGGACAAAGCCGCTGGCTCGAAAAGTTCATATAGAATCCTATTAGTAAAGGAAATCCTATTAACCTATATTATAATAATAAAAATTCACATTACTTATAATAAATAAGAGGACTAATCATGCAATTCCAGGGAAGATCAAAAAGGAAATACACAGGAGCAAAGATCAAATCCGCACGCGGAAAGAGGAAGTTCGAGCTTGGCCGTGAGCCTGCAGCTACCCACGTGAACGACACAAAGAGGAAGAACGTTCCAACACGTGGCGGAAACAGAAAAGTAAGGCTCCTTCAGGCAAACATCGCAAATGTGACAAACCCAGCTGATGGGAAAACAGTTGTATCTGCTATCGAAACCGTTGTAGAGAACGCAGCAAGCGGGCACTACGTCAGGCGTAACATCATCACAAAGGGAGCAGTCATCAAGACCGCTGCTGGCAATGCACGTGTCACAAGCCGTCCAGGTCAGGACGGAGTGATCAACGCAGTATTGATCGAGTAAATTACTCGATCATTCTTTTTTTACACCCGAAGGTGTTCAAGGCATGGACGAGCAAACACGCAACATACTGGATATCCTTGAGGACGATGCAAGGACAAGCTCAGAAGAAATAGCAACACTCACTGGCATGACAGCCGATGAGGTCAGTAGGAAGATCGAGCAACTTGAGAAAGCAAAGATCATTCGCAAATACAAGACCATCATCGATTGGGACCTGGCAGGGGATGACTATGTGTACGCCATTATCGAGCTTAAGATAAGCCTTGAACGCAAACTGGGATATCAGGCAATTGCCGAGAGACTTTACAAGTTCCCCGAAGTACGTTCAGTAAGATTACTTTCGGGTGAAAATGACATAGCAATGACAGTGCGAGGCAAATCCATGAAACGGGTCGCCTTCTTTGTAGCAGAGAAGATAGCGACACAGGAACAGGTCCAGAGCACTTCCACACACTTTGTTTTGAAGACCTACAAGGAAGACGGAGTGATCCTTGATGAACCAGAGCAAGTGAAAAAGCTCGTTGTCTCACCATAAGATCTGCCCGCAGATCTGCTTTTTCTAATTAGATCGGAGGAATCGATCTTGAGAACACAATGCAAACCCTCTCAATTCATAGCAAACAGTATGCAAAAGGTACCACCATCGGGTATCCGAAAGTTCTTTGACCTAGTATCAGATAGC
Source organism: Methanococcoides sp. (assembly GCF_030594565.1). Taxonomy (NCBI): domain Archaea; kingdom Methanobacteriati; phylum Methanobacteriota; class Methanomicrobia; order Methanosarcinales; family Methanosarcinaceae; genus Methanococcoides; species Methanococcoides sp. The sequence goes on along the minus strand of NZ_JAUVEY010000007.1, from coordinate 1,323 downwards.
GAAGACGTGATCACCCTAGGAGTGGGAGAACCGGATTATGTGACACCATGGCACATAAGGGAAGCGTGCATACATTCCATCGAGCATGGAGAAACATCCTACACTTCCAACTATGGACTTATGGAACTTCGCGAAGAGCTCTCAAAACACTATACCCGAAGACATAATGTTTATTATGAACCTGAGACTGAGATCCTTGTCACCACTGGAGTCAGCGAAGGACTCGACCTTGCGATCAGAGCTATAGTCAACCCCGGAGACGAGGTAATAGTCGTACAGCCTTCATATGTCGCCTACGTGCCATCTATCATCTTTGCAGGCGGAGTCCCTGTGACCCTTGGGGCCAGGCCAGAGAATGACTTCAAGATTACAGCAGATGAGATAAGAGCCGCAATAACGAACAAGACAAAAGCGGTCATCATCAATTATCCCAATAACCCTACCGGCGCTACAATGGACAGAAGTGACCTCGAGGCCATCGCAGACGTCATTGTGGAACACGACATCCTGATGATATCAGATGAAGTGTATGAAAGGCTTACCTACGAAGGAACCCATACCTGCTTCTCCTCACTTGAAGGCATGCGCGACCGTACCATCCTACTCAACGGATTTTCAAAAGCATATGCAATGACAGGATTCAGGATGGCATACGCCCTTGCGCCGAAAGAGATCATTGATGCAATGATGCTTATCCACCAGTACACCATGCTTTGTGCCCCGATAACTGCCCAGGTAGGAGCGATTGAAGCCCTTCGCAATGGTGAAGAAGAAGTGGAAAAAATGGCCAGAGAATACAACCGCCGCAGAAAACTTATCGTAGGTGGTCTGAACAAGATCGGACTCGATTGCTTCAACCCTAGAGGTGCATTCTATGCATTCCCGGCAATAAGCAGCACAGGACTTTCAGCTGATGAATTTGCAGAAAGGCTGCTTAATGAGTATAAGGTAGTAACCATCCCAGGAAATATCTTTGGGGATACAGGAGATGGCTTCCTCAGATGTGCATACGCAGCATCAAGAGAAGATATAAAGGAAGCACTTGAAAGAATCGGCAATTTTGTCGATGGATTATGAATAGCTTTATTTTGCGTATACTATGAAGTCAATGGGCTTCATGTTGTAGACGTTAGCTTTATTTGATTTTTTTCAATCACCCCTATTTACAACACGACAATCTTGGTTGAACCGTGCCACATTAAAATTGTCTTTTATGGTTTAATAAAATGTTTTATGAATCGTAACTATTCAGCCATCCTCACGTTTTTGATATAAACTTAGAATACTCAACACAATTCCATCAGTGCTTGATATTGATTTTAC
>NZ_JAUVEY010000163.1:0-4412 GCF_030594565.1 Methanococcoides sp. | reverse complement strand
CCGTTAACAACTAAAGAGGAATTGCGGGATGCCTATCCACTGGGTCTTCAGGCTGTACCGGATGAGGATATAATAAGGATACATTCATCATCAGGTACGACAGGCAGCCCGGTCATCATCCCATATACACAGGGGGATGTTGATGCATGGGCAGATATGATGATGCGCTGCTATCAGATGGCAGGTCTTACAAAAAATGACAGGATACAGATCACACCCGGATACGGACTTTGGACTGCAGGCATAGGTTTTCAGGCAGGTGCCGAGCTTCTGGGAGCAATGGCGGTTCCAACAGGACCGGGAAATACAGAAAAACAGTTACAGATGCTGCACGACCTCAAGTCCACTGCCCTTGCCAGCACCTCGTCCTATGCCCTCCTCCTTGCAGAGGAGATCAACAAAAGAGGTTTGAGGGACAATATCGATCTGAAGGTAGGAATCATAGGTTCCGAGAGGTGGAGCCCTAAGATGAGGTCCCGTATCGAACAAGAGCTAGGGATCGAGACCTTTGACATCTTCGGTCTCACCGAGATATACGGACCCGGTATTGCCATAGATTGCTCCATGCATGATGGTCTTCACTACTGGTCAGACCACCTGCTCTTTGAGATCATCGACCCTGTCACAGAAGAGAGGTTGCCTGAAGGTACCCTTGGGGAACTTGTCATAACGACCCTGACAAAGGAAGGTGCACCCCTTATACGTTACAGGACGAGGGACCTTACACGTATCATCCCCGAGCCCTGCAAATGTGGATGCCCCTTCCCTCGCATAGACCGCCTGCTGGGACGTACCGATGACAGAATAAAGATCAAAGGTGTCAACGTCTATCCCGGCCAGATCGAGGATGTCATACAGAGGGTCGAAGGTGTCAGCAGCGAATACCAGATAGTTCTTGAAAGGAACCAGGGCAGGGATTCAATGTTATTCAGGGTCGAGATAGATGGTGCAAATGATTTTGAGAACAACAGGAACAGAGCAGGTTTATTGAAGAAAGCCTTCAGGGACTTTATAGGCATCAGTGTGGATGTGGAATGTGTCGGAATGGGGGAGCTTCCACGCAGTGAGAAAAAGAGCAAGAGGGTTATTGATAACAGGGATATGTGAGGGGATATCCATTCTTTTTTCAAATTCATAATCGTTGTAGGGAGTTGCCATATTCTGAATATAAAATAAACAATGATGTGGACAAAATCTCATATAATACCCTCTGCAAAAAGCATTGCTATTTTTAAAGATCTCCCTGGAATTTTAAAATGAACTGTCCGGTCTTAACTTTTAATTGAATATTCTTTAGAAATATTTAAGAACTAAAAAAGGGCTATTTATAAGAGAGAACAAATGAGAGGCTATATCAATAATTCGGAAAAACGCATGTTTATGCTATTTGGCTTTATGCTTTTGCCTATGGCATTCCTATGCTATCAGAAAGAACTGTCTTTAAGCGTAATATCCTCTTTACCACTGTTTCTAATTCTGGTCATAATGCTTGTTACTGCAAACATTGAGATTCCGGTAAGCTCCATTAAAACAAAGAAGCTTCAGGCACTTGATAAGGATGCACTGATCCTTGAAGAGATGTTTTCGATCCCACTGGTAAAGGAGCTTTCCTACAGCAGTAAACAGGCTTTTAACACTGTGATCTCCCTGAACTTCGGTGGATTTATCATACCTTTCCTTGTAATGATATTCCTTATCGTATTCCAGACGGACTTCGTTGCCCTTGAAGTTATGTTGATAATGATGGTAGCTGTTATATTCCTATCTGAATTTAGAAATGGTATAGGTGTTATTGTACCTGATTACATAGGTATGCTTGCTATTCCTTTTGCACTTATAATCTCCCCTGATAACGTAGCATCTGTCATATTCATTTCCGGCATAGGCGGAATAATTTTTGGAAGCATAGCTACTCTTTTGATGGTCGACAGGGAAAAAAAGGGAAGTGCCGTTATTAGCATCGGCGGAGTTGGAATGTTCAAAGCAATATATGTTACAGCGATCTTGGCTTCACTGGTCTCGTGGTTCCTCTGATAAGGGACTATGAGCCGCATTCATTCTTTCCTGAAGTTTGTTTGCCATGAGATTGACAGTTCTATATTTTGCGATCCCTTTATCTGTAAACCTGAATGGCTGAGGCGTTGTGTCAACTTTTGTAGCCCTCATCTTCTGGACTGCCATAACAGGTGTGAGAGTAGGCTCTACTTCGTTTACCTGTATCTTGTCCAGGAATATTATGCCATCGCCTACAAAATCATATGTGTCATATACCCTTGTTCTTATACCAAATTCCTTTTCAGTAACAAGGAGTGTGGTGATGTTCATCTTTTTGAGAAGTTTATGCAAAGAACGCCAGGAAACGGATCTACGGAACTCTTGCGGATCAGTGAACACATTCAGTGAATCGAACACTATTCTTTGTGGTTTGTAGGTTTCTATTATCTCACCGATATCTTCAAATGTCAGCATTGACATCCCGAAGATCTCAAGATATCCATCATCGATGTGGCTTCCAAGGTCCCAGCCAAACCGCATGAAATGCTGGATGAGCTGTGGGATACGTTCTTCAAATGAAAAGAAAAGACACTTTTCATCAGCTTTTACGCCTTCCATTAAAAATTGCATACCAAGAGTTGTTTTGCCTGTGCCTGGGGGTCCTGTGACGACCACGGAGAAACCTTTTGGAATACCGCCTTCAAGCATTTCGTCGAGTCCAAACACACCTGTGCCTATTCTCTTTATGGCTTTATCGATATTGTTGATATCTATCTTGGATTTGAACTTGGTACTGTCAAGTGACAGCAAGGCCTTTTCAAGTACCAGGTTCTTGGCTCCGAGTTCCTTTTCATATCGTTCAAGTATCTTAATAGCTTCAGAACTTAATGTAGTGTGAACAGGAAACTTATTTCGAGCCATAGAAATAGGTTGGTTTCTAAGTATTTAAGCATTTACATTTATGTACACAGATGTGAACTTTATGTCCATCATTTTTTCTCAGTGTAGCCATTACCTTCAAGGAATTTACCACGCCCCTTCTCGGCAATTAGCTCCCCATCCCAGATGACCTCGCCTTTTGAAATGGTCATATTCGGAAATATTGCATCCATGTTCTCAAATGGGGTCCATCCGGCTTTACTGTGAAGTTTGTCTGCTTTTATGGGGGCAGCTGTATGTGTATCCACAATGATCAGATCAGCATCATACCCTTCAGCAAATACGCCCTTTGAATGCTTTGTATCAAGACCAAAGATACGAGCAGGGTTTCGGCTTGTTACCTCGATCATCCTGCCAATTGGAAGCAGGTTCTTCTTGACGGCCATGAGCATAAGTGGCATAAGTGTCTCCACACCTGGCACACCGGAGGGTGCACTTCTGATATCAAGGTCCTTATCAAATTCGGAATGCGGTGCATGATCGGAAGCTATCGCATTTACAGTACCATCATTTACGGCATTCATCAGCGCTTTTACGTTCCTGCGATCACGCAGTGGGGGGTTCATCTTCCCGAAAGTACCAAGCCTGTCCCAGTCCCTTGTCGAAAGGAAAAGGTGGTGTGGTGCCGTCTCACAGGTGACTTTGCTCTCACGTCCTTCATTTTTGGCCACATATGCCTCTTTGCGTATCAGACCCAATGCATCAAGTGTACTGATGTGACAAAAGTGTGACCTTGTTCCCTTTTCTGCGATCACCTCAAGTGCATTCTGGACAGCAATCCCCTCACACAGATTCGAGCGTATCCTGGAATGTGAATTCGGAGATAGATCATTTTTTAGCAATTTCTCATTCTCAAGACGGATGTTCTCATCCTCGGCATGGATGCAGGCGACAGCATTAAGCTCCTTGATAATTCCGAGAGCTTCCGAAAAGTCCTCTTCATTTATATTTAGCCCGCCTGTGGACTCGGCCATGAATATCTCACCAAACGATGTGACTCCCAATTCCCAGAGAAGGGAAAGTGACTCAAGGTTCTTTGTTACACCGCCATTGATGCCGAAATCAATTACCGATTTGCGGTTTGCAAGTTTAAGTTTTTCTTTGAATGATGACTTGCTGATAGTAGGTGGAATGGTGTTCGGATGCTCGATAACAGTAGTAGTACCACCAGCAGCCGCTGAACATGACCCTGTGTACCAATCCTCTTTCTTTACCATCCCCGGTTCCCTGAAATGCACATGTACATCGATGCCAGCAGGGATGGTCAATGCTCCCTTTGCATCGATAAGGAGATCAGGGTCTGCTGAAGTGATATTCTTTGCTATCCGTTGGATCTTTCCGTCATTGATCTGAATTTCACCGGGCTGCAGAATATTGTTGTAGAAGACCTTTGTGTTTGTGATGAGGATATCGGTCATGGTTTTGGATCTCCGATGTTAGTTTGGATAAAATATAATGTGTGAAAAGATATCTGAATT
>NZ_JAUVEY010000008.1:0-28600 GCF_030594565.1 Methanococcoides sp. | reverse complement strand
AAAGAAGCGATGGAACTTGCACTGCCGCACAGGATGCGAAGAAAGCCGTTTGAGCCGCCGCAGCTCGATACCGATAAGCTCGATCAGATGATGGATGATGAGAAAAAAGAACAGGAAGAAAAGCAGCAGGAGCAGGAAGAGGAAGAGCAGCAACACGAGCATGAGGAAGAGCACAAGCATGAACATCGCGAGCAGGAAGATAAGGAAAATGAACAAGAATCGCAGGAACCGCAAAACCCGCCTGAAAACGAGGATGATGGCAATCAGCCACAGCAGCCCGAATCGGTCTTTGCGATCGGGGACCCCATTGATGTAAGCAGAGTGCGACCAAAGGAAAAACGTGATCGGATGCCACGCAAGAGGACATCCGGAAGGAGAAATCCGACGCTTGCACAGTTCAACCGGGGGAGATATGCCCGTCACACGATACCTTCCGGAAAACCCACTGATATCGCAATAGACGCCACGATCCGTGCGGCTGCACCATTCCAGAGAGACCGCGGTGCAGGCATGTCTGGCAAGAACGCGGTAATCATCGGTAATCAGGATATCAGGGAAAAGATCAGGATCGGAAAGATCTCAACAGCTACCCTCTTGGTAGTGGATGCCTCCGGCTCAATGGGTGCCGCAAATCGGATGGAAAGTGCCAAAGGAGCGGTCATGTCGCTTCTCACGGACTCCTACCAGCAGCGGGACAGGATCGGGATGGTCGCATTTAAAGGCGATACTGCAGACGTGCTGCTTCCGCTCTGCTCAAGTGTTGATCTTGCATACGACAGCCTCAGGGAATTACCAACAGGCGGAAAAACACCGCTTGGTGCAGGTCTCAACAGCGGGTTGAACCTTCTTCTTGGTGAAAAACGAAAAAACGATGAGACGATTGCGATAATGGTCCTGATCTCGGACGGCAGGGCGAATGTTCCAGTGAACAGTGGTAGTGGTGGAAAACTTGGAACAGTAAAAGAAGAACTCCTTGCGATCGCAGAAGAGGCAAGATCTGCCGGCATTCATGTAATTGTTCTTGATGCTGAATCTATGGGTAGCTCATTTGTAAAAATGCAGCTTGGTTACTGCAGGGAAATTGCAGAACATGCCGGTGGACGGTATTATTCGGTTGACCAGCTGTCATCCGGCCAGATTTACGATATCGTTGCAAATGAGCAGGGATCACTGTTAGAGATGTATTCGGCAGGTATGGGTCTGACATGAAGATAACATCAGTAACATGGAGCAGTGATATCCCGCTGTTTGCACAAGCATGTAATGAACTTGATATTGAACTGCACGCATGGTCTATACAGGACATTGAGGATGATTCGAAACGAGAGGAATGTATAAGTTCTTTCAAACATACAGATGTCATTCTATTGCGTCCCTCAAACAACGGGGTCTGGGACGAAATAATAGAGGAGTTGAACAGTGATATTCCAATCATCTCATTCGGTTATGATTCAACCTTCTGGGAGATTTCAAATGTTCCCTTGAAGATTGTTGCGACGGTCAACGCTTACCACGTCTACGGAGGACTGGAAAACACAACGAACATGCTCAAATACATCGGAAAAGAGGTTCTGGGTGCTGAGTACGATCCGCAACCGCCAGCCGAGACGATGTGGCAGGGAATCTACCATCCTGATGCAAAAAATGTAGGGCGGGCTTTTGAGAGCATAGGCGAGTACCTGGAATGGTACAAGCCACAGAAAAAACATGCGATCGGGATATTGTTCCATCGAACCTACTGGTCAAATGGTGACATTGAGATCGTTGATGCGATGATCCGCGAACTCGAAAAGGAGTTCGATGTGATCCCGGCTTTCTGTCACGGGCTGGGAGATGCTGAAACAGGCGCCAAACCGAGCGGAGAGGTAATAGAAGAGTTCTTTATGGATCCTGTGAAGATAGATGCCATCATAAACCTCCAATCGATATTCCATGCAGGAACCGCTGAAGAATCTGTAAGTGCTCTCAAAAAACTGGATATTCCGGTATTTCATCCGTTGATGGCCTATCACAGGACTGAAGAAGAGTGGACAAAGGACATTCATGGAATGAGTTCGAGTGAAGTTGCATGGAGTGTTGCGATGTCTGAGTTCGAGGGCGTGATCGAACCTTTGATCGTCGGTGCCTCAAGAACAGAAGATGAGCATGGAACCGAGTTTGAGCGCCATGCCCCGATCGATGACCGGATATCAAAGGTTGTGAGAAGATTAAAAAAATGGATATCATTGAAAGATAAGTCAAAATCCGAGCGCAAAGTTGCATTCATCCTGCATAGCAATCCATGTGCATCAGTCGAGGCAACAGTAGGCGCGGGAGCACATCTTGACACCCTTGAGAGCGTTGCAAGGATATTGAATGCGATGAAATCAGCCGGATATTCGGTTGATGCACCGCAAAGTGGTAAAGAACTCATTGACAACATCATGGACCATAAAGCGATATCAGAGTTCAGGTGGACAACGATCGATGAGATTGTTGACAAAGGCGGGGCGCTTGCGATGGTGACTAAGGAGGAGTACGAAGAATGGTTCGATACGCTCCATCCGGATGTGAAGAAAAAGATGTGTGATACATGGGGAAATCCGCCGGGTGAAGAGAAAGACGGTGTTCCGGCAGCGATGGTCTATGATAATAAGATCGTTATTACCGGAGTCCAATATGGCAATGCAGTGATATGCATCCAGCCAAAGCGGGGATGTGCAGGCACAAGATGTGACGGAGAGGTCTGTAAGATCCTGCATGATCCCGATATTTCGCCGCCGCACCAGTACATGGCTACCTACCGGTGGATCGAGAACAAGTTCGGTGCTGACGTGATCATCCATGTCGGAACACATGGAAACCTTGAGTTCCTGCCCGGAAAGTCGGTTGCACTCTCTGAAAGTTGTTATCCTGATATTGCGATCGGAGACATGCCTCATCTCTATATTTACAACTCAGACAATCCCCCGGAAGGGACGATCGCGAAGAGGCGGAGCTATGCCACACTGGTCGATCACATGCAGACCGTCATGACAGAGAGCGGTCTTTATGGTGATCTGAAGGAACTGGAAGACCAGATATCAGAGTACAACAAGACGAAGGTATCTGATAAGGCAAGGGCACACGCGCTTGAGCATATCATCACCGATCTCCTGACGAATACGAATCTTTCAGAGGAGATCAAGCTCGACGAACTGCAGGAAGCAGGTGTTCCGTTTGAAAAGATCGTGGACACTGCACACGAAGCAATAACAAAGCTGTACAATACCCAGATTCCGGACGGGATGCACATATTCGGGGAAAGTCCCGAAGGCGAGAAGAAGACCGAGTTCATCAACTCAATACTCAGGTATGATTCGGAAATGAGGAAACTCGTTTTCGATCTTCTGGGAATGGATATCGAGCCGGCTGAAGCTACAAGTGATGTACTTGTTGAGATCGACGCACTTGGAAAGGAGATCCTGAATGGATTCCTGGATGATAACGAGCCGGTCACTGTCTGTAAGGAGGTTCTCGGGGACAGGTTAAAGAGGCTGAATGAAGCCAGGATATTCACAGTAAGGGAGAAGGTAGCCGATATCCTGTGGAGGATCGATACTTCGGATGAGATCGGTGCCCTGTTTCATGGCTATGATGCCGGATACATCGAGCCAGGCCCGTCCGGTCTCATAACACGTGGCAAGCCAGAAGTGATGCCCACAGGCAGGAACTTCTACTCGCTCGACCCTTACAAGGTGCCGACGAAGGCGGCATGGCGGATCGGGCAGAGACTTGCGGATGGTGTGATCGAGAAGTATGTGGATGAGCACGACAAACTTCCTGAGAATATCGCAATGTACTGGATGGCGAGCGATATCATGTGGGCGGATGGTGAGCAGCTTGCCCAGATCATGCACCTTATTGGTGTTGAGCCGATCTGGAAAGGCGGGCAAGTGAAAGAGTACAGGATCGTTCCGCTGGAGGAACTCAACCGTCCGAGAATTGATGTGACGATCCGGGTGAGCGGGATTACGAGAGACTGCTTCTACAACTGCATCGAACTTATTGATGATGCGATACAGGAGATCTCACAGCTTGATGAGTCCGAAGAGATGAACTATCTCAAAAAACACATCTCTGAGGCATCAGTGGAAGGTGGCACCGGAGGCGGCGACGGAGACGGAGACGAGATTTGTGCCCGCATCTTTGCGAGCAAACCAGGGACGTATGGCAACGGCGTAAACCTTGCTGTGTACGCATCCGCATGGAAAGAAGATAAGGATCTATCTGATGTATATGTGTACTGGAACGGATATTCGTATGGAAAAGGCGTATTCGGGGAAGAATCGCATGATAAGTTCATAGAACAGCTTAAAAGTGTTGACCTGACATTCAACAAGACCGTTACAGACGAGTACGATCTCTTCGGATGCTGCTGCTATTTTGGAACACACGGCGGACTCACGACCGCTGCAAGGGAGATATCCGGACACGAAGTTTCAGCATACTATGGTGATACCAGGGATAGGGACAAGGTTGAGGTCAGGACGCTTGCAGATGAGGTCCGACGCGTTGTCAGGACAAATCTTCTGAATCCGAAGTGGATCGAAGGGATGAAGAGACACGGATACAAAGGAGCTGGTGACATATCTAAGCGGGTCGGACGGGTCTACGGCTGGGAAGCAACTACACGGGAGGTCGATGACTGGATCTTCGATGATATCACAAAGACATTCGTTCTGGATGATGAGATGCGAAAGTTCTTTGAGGAGAACAATCCCTGGGCACTTGAAGAGATCGGAAGGAGGTTGCTTGAAGCTTATGAGCGCGGTCTGTGGGATGCTGATCAGGACGTGATTGACGGATTGAAGAACGCATACCTTGAAATGGAAGGATGGATCGAGGAGCGGATGGGAGATGTGAAGGGCGAGTTCCAGGGTGGATCGATCGATGTGATGACCAGGGATGATGTCGAAGGCTGGAAGGAAAAGATGGCAAAAGTCATGAAGACCTGATGGGATGAATCCGACATAAAATGGAGTATGACATGGTGAAAACGAAACACTCGACGGTAACGAAAGAAGAAATTAAAAAACGATACAATAAGTTCGTTGGAAGAAAGATCTTCTTTATTTTCTTATTTTCAATCTTGATCATTATCATATCAGGCATATCCACATCACTTGGATCTGCAGATCTCTCGATCTGGGATGCTTATTCTGCAATACTGCATAAGTTTTTCCCAAATTACTTTGAGTCGGGCTGGCTTGCAGATGTATGTGTGTGGGACCTGAGACTTCCTCGCATACTCATGGGTGTCATAGCAGGCATCGGTCTTGGTATGTCTGGTGCAGTAATGCAGGCAATACTCAGGAATCCGCTTGCTAGTCCCTATACGTTGGGGATCTCTTCAGGTGCCGGATTCGGTGCATCGCTTGCAATTCTCGCAGGTGCAGGCATCGTTGGTGGGAAATATCTGATTATAGGAAATGCATTTGTATTCGCGCTGCTGTGTTCCTTTATCATTCTGGGATTATCAAGCCGCAAAGGTGCAACACCGGAAACCATGATTTTGGCTGGTATTGCAATGATGTACCTGTTTGGTGCGATGACAACGATACTTCAGTACTTTGGCGAAGCAGAGGCTGTGAAAGAAGCCGTGTTCTGGATGGTTGGTGACCTTGACCGGTCATCGTGGCCCAAACTGACACTTATAACCGGTGCGCTTGCATGCTGTATCCCGCTGCTCATGATGAAGTCATGGGACCTTAATGTGATGGGTGCCGGAGATGAGACCGCAACAAGTCTTGGTGTTAATGTCAAGCGCACCCGGATAGTTATCATGGTGGTCGCAACACTGCTGGTCGCATGCATCGTGTGTTTCACAGGTACGATCGGATTTATAGGACTGGTTGCTCCACACCTCACACGCCTGGCGATTGGAGGTGATAACAGGTATGTGCTTCCTGTATCCGGTCTTCTCGGTGCGGTATTGTTAATCAGCGCAGACCTTGTAGCAAGAAGGATCATAGCCCCAGTCATTCTTCCTGTTGGTGCAGTGACTGCTTTTATGGGGGCTCCGCTTTTCCTTTACATGATAATGAGACGAAGGAAGGAATACTGGTGAAACTGAAAGTGAACAATATTGAATTTGCTTATAATAGCACACCTGTTCTTGAAAACATATCAATGGAACTGGATCGCTCAGAGATACTCGGCATCGTCGGTCCGAATGGTACCGGTAAATCCACGCTGATCCGGTGTATCGACCGGATACTGAAGCCAAGACAGGGAACCATACTGCTGGATGAACATGACATAACTAGGATGAACCGGATGGAGATTGCAAAGAAGATGGGGTATGTACCCCAGAGCACCACACGCGTCTTTCCCGCTTCTGTTATCGATACCGTCCTCATGGGCAGACGTCCGCATCTTGGCTGGAAGAGCAGCGAAGGGGATATGGATAAGGTTCTGGAGATACTGGAACTGCTCGGTATTCTAGAGTTTGCTATGAGGGATTTTAACGAGATCAGTGGGGGTCAGCAGCAAAAAGTGCTCATCGCACGGGCACTTGCGCAGGAAGCAGATATCCTTCTTCTGGATGAGCCTACCAGCAACCTCGACATAAGACATCAACTTGAGGTAATGGAGATCCTGAAGGATGTTGTTAGAAAAAACGGGATCTCTGCGGTCATGGCAATCCATGACCTGAACCTTGCTTCGAGATATACCGATCGGATACTCATGATGAACGGAGGCAGGATCTTTGCCGCAGGGGATCCTGCGTCAGTGCTTACGGTCGAGAATATAAAACGTGCTTATGGTGTGGAAGTCCTAGTGAAGAGCGATGGAGAGAGACCATATATCATTCCGATAAGACCAGTCAACTCTTCTGGGAATTGATGTATCCATGATGTCTGTGCAATGTAGAAGTGTGACCTATGTAAATGGGAACAGTAAGAGATGCTGCCTGTAATATACTCTTAAAACCTGTCTGAAAATAGAGGATAACAGATCAAATAATACAAGTAGTGTTTCAATATGGAGGTAATAAATGATAGCTGAAGTTCCGGATAATAACGAGATTTTTAAGAACGAATCACCATTTTTTGAATCGTTTGCCAAGACATACAGCACGTTGCCTTTACATGGAATAGCGGCCATACCAGGCAAGATTTCAGGAGCGTTGCTGGTTACAAATGCGATCGAGGATGCCATACCCCTGATACACGGACCAGTTGGATGTGCGTTCCAGAGGAAGGTGAATCCTTTTAAACCATATTCTCCTTTTTATACGACTCCATGCACGAATCTGAACGATATAGATGTTGTGTATGGTGGTGAAGAGAAACTGAAAGAGGGAATTAAAGAGACGTATCAGAAGTATCAAGGTACTTTTCAATCTGTACACAAGTGAGATTTATTATTCCACACATTTAAGAGGGATTTATGCGTTCGCGAGATGGTATATTTGATAGAAATTAATGGTTTAACAAAGTATTTCGGGAATCTATGTGCTGTTGACCATATAGATCTTGAAGTTGGAAATGAGATATTTGGCCTTCTTGGTCCAAACGGTGCAGGAAAAAGTACCATTGTCCGGTTGCTCACCACACTGCTAACACCCAATAGCGGCTCAGCACGGGTCTGTGGATATGATGTTGTAAAAGAACCCAACAAGGTACGGGAGTCCATAAGTTATGTGCCTCAGGATATGGCAGTTGACATAAAACTGACCGGACGTGAGAATGTAGGGTTCTATGCCAAGATATACCGTGTGCCTGACAGGGAAAAACAGGTGGATAATGTACTTGAACTGATGGAACTTACCGAGCGTGCAGATGACCTTGTAAGAACATATTCCGGCGGTATGCGAAGAAGGCTGGAACTGGCCCAGGCTCTTGTGCACAAACCTAATGTATTGTTCCTGGATGAGCCTACCCTTGGACTGGATGTGGCTGCACGCAAAAAGATATGGGAACATATATCCTTGCTACGGGAGCGAGGCATGACCATTTTCATGACCACACACTATATGGAAGAGGCGGATGAGTATTGTGACAGGGTTGCTATCATCGACAAAGGTAACATTGTAACTGTGGATTCTCCAAAGAACCTGAAGCAACGTCTTGGGAATGATGCTTCAATGAACGATGTTTTCCTTGAAAATATCAAAACTGCAGAAGAGGAAGGTTTTGATGCATTCAAGTTTAGAAGTATGTTGAGGAGGAGGGCATGAGGGCAATTATACATTACTTTGAGAGGGACTTTAAGAAATGGACACGCGGCAGGATAAATGTTTTCAGTTCACTTATGATGCCGGCTGCATGGCTTATACTGGTAGGGCTTACTCTTCCCACAAAGTTCACAGATAATTATCTTGAATTCATAACACCAGGAATACTGGTAATGACCATGCTCTTCTCCTCAATTCAAGGAGGGTCGCTTATGATATTTGAGAAAATGCTGGGTTTTCTGAACAAATTCCTTGCAATGCCTGCACCCAGGGAGAGCATTCTCTTTGGAAAGATCATGTTCATCACCACCCGCGGCATGCTCCAGACAACCGTGATACTAATAATTGCCACACTGCTTGGGGTGAGGTTGCAAAATCCGATGAACATTGTCCTAATATATATTACGCTGTTTCTGTTCGGAGTGCTATTTTCGTCCATTTCCACAACGATAGCCCTTTATCTTAGCGACCACGACGGATATGCGGCAGTAAGCAGCATGGTGAGCATGCCGCTCTTCTTCACAAGCAGTGCACTCATGCCCTATGATGTCATGCCTGAATGGTTAAGGTTTATGGCACACTTGAATCCTGTAAGCTATGCTATAGATAGCATACGGGAGTTGTTCACAGGAGGAATACCGTTTGAAGGAATCGCAGGACTTGCTGTTGCTGCGGTAGTAATGTTGATGATCGGCACTTATCGATTCAGGAAAGCCACGGTGTGAAGAATTCTGCAGAAAACCAGCTCCCGGATCTGTAAAAATCCTCAAATAATCTAAACACACAATCTTGACATACCTGTCAAGGTTGTGTATCAAGACTTTGAACTTCACTTATTTCACTTGGTTTCTATACTTCCTTGCACAAAGACTCTCTCCATATTTCCTTTTCAAAACTGAAAACATCGTTTCAACAAGATTGCGTTGATGATACAAGCACTCACCAAATTCATGTTTTATTTTTCTTCGAGATCTTCCCTTGATTCTTTTTCTTTCAAGTTTTCTCAGTGGAATCATTGCTGTTGAACCAAGTTTATCTCTTGTCAATTCATGGATCTTTTCAGAATCATATCCCTTATCCATGACATAGTGTCTTGATCTTCGATTACAGTGACATTATAACAACAATGTCTCTGCATGTTTTGCATCATGAACAGGTTTTCCAGATATTTGTAACCAGTTATAATGAACTTAGTAACATCAACTGAAATGCTGGTTTTGACAAAACTCATTCTTCTCTTCCCGTTTCTCCATGAATAGTAATAACTGCAATGCCCACTTGTGAAATCACTGGAATCGATTGCATTAACAGGGATTATCTCACCCCACGGGTAAAACAACTTTAACGTTTTTTGAAATATTTGATTTAGTACTACAGAATTTAATAGAGTTACAAATTTACTAATGCTTCATTCTTAATTGCTCTTTCCAATAAGGTATTGAGCCAAAACCCCTGACCTCAAAGGAACAACATAGCTCCATAAAACGTTTCTGCTGTGGAACTTCACTTTCTTGTTAAGCCATACCTAGAATTCATCGGTTACTTTTCTTGCACGTACAAGTCCTAATCTTAAAGAATAACCCTCTGCCACATGATTTATATAAAATGTTATGATTGAGAATGTAACACATAATTCATGAAAAATTATAATAAATATAATTTGTTTTAAAAATAATAATACCAGGAGGCGGAACTTTGCATATCGAAAAACTTACAAGATTGACTAAAAGGATGCCCATTTTGCTCATGGGAGCAATCCTCATTGTCAGCATAATTAGTGCTGGCTGTGCGGACTTAGGGGAACAGGAAAAAAATACACAGAATGAATCTTTAGAACCGGCAATCCTAAATGCTGCAATGGTGTTTGGACCCGATAAAGGTGGTAACCTTGATCCCGGATATGGATGGGAGGGTTGGTACGTCAGAAAGGCAGGCATTTATGAAACTCTCTTCAGCTATGATCCGGAGATGGAACTGCAGCCAGAACTGGCAATCGGTTATGATCTTATCAACGATACAAATTGGGAGATATACCTGAGAGAAGGTGTAAAATTCCATGATGGGGCTCCTTTGAATGCAGATGCGGTGATTTTCTCGATCAACAGGGTTAGAGATGAAAACAATAGCAGACACGTGGAATACGACTTCATAGAGGACATCTCAAAAGAAGATGAATATACTGTGATCATCACAACAAAAGAGCCCTATGCACCGACAATCGCAAGTCTTACCGATCCGGTAGTCTCCATAGTCAGCCCAAAAGCCGTTGATATCGAAACCCAACCTGTTGGGACCGGACCATTCATGTTTGAGAGTTTCCAGACCGGTGCCAGCCTTACTGTAAAGAAGAATCCTAATTACTGGGGCGGGGTAGTCAAATTAGATGGTGTGAAATTCCAGTATAATAAAGATCCAATAGCAAGGTCACTAATGTTGTCCGCAGGTGACGTTGATATTGCACGGGCCATCCCTCCAGCACATTTCGAGATTATAAACGCTAACCCGAACCATGAAGTACTTTCAAAAGAAACACTGCGAACCTATTTCATGTATGTAAATTGTGAAAAAGCTCCGCTCAATGATGTAAAGGTCAGGCAGGCAATTAACTATGCAATCGACCGTGAAGAACTGGTAAACACAGCACTTGAAGGTGTTGGAGGAAAACCTGCAAAAAGCATCTTCCCGAATATCCTGGCATGGTCGGCAAACGACAAACTTGAGGGCTATCCACACAATAAAGAAAAAGCTCTGGAAATGTTTGCTGAAGCAGGCATAACCTCAAACGATGAAGGTCAACTCGTGTACAATGGTGAACCCTTCACCCTTGAAATCCAAACCTATTCGTCACGTCCAGAACTCCAGCCCTCTGCTGAAGCAATGGCCGCCCAGCTTGAAGCTATTGGGATCAGTGCAAGTGTAAAGATCGCCGAAAGCAGTGCCATTCAGGCCGATATGGCAGATGGAAACTATGACCTTGCCCTTTATGCATGGGGTGTTGCACCGTCAGGTGATCCGGACTACTTCCTCACAAAGCACTTTGTCTCAACCGAAAACATCTGTTCGGACTGGACACATTACTCCAACCCGCAAGTCGATGAGTGGATAGTGGATGCAAGGTCTACAATGGACCAGGACGTCCGCAAGGAGATATATGATAAGGTCCAGTCCCAGATTGTCGAGGACTCGCCTGAAATATTCGTATTCTATTCAAATGAACTGGTGGCACAGAGTACTGAAGTTAAAGGATACGAGATATTTCCAAATGAGATCAGCTTTATGACAAAGGATATGTTCCTCCAGGAGTAAAGCTGAAATTTTTATTTTTTATTTTTTTAAATTACGGGATCTAAATTGTATGAAAGAAATAATCGAAGAATACTGGAACTGGCGAAGTGCCACTTATCATACCGAACTGAAGGCCTATGAAGATGAAGAGCAGTTGATCTGGAAGAACATTCTCACCAGTGCTTTACCACATGAAAGAACAATGAACGTCCTTGATGTGGGGACAGGACCCGGATATATGGCACTTGCCTTTGCAGAGATGGGGCATTCCGTCATTGCTGTTGATATATCACGTGAAATGCTAAAAAAAGCGAAGCAAAAGGCTTATGATCAGGGTGCGACAATCGATTTCTACCATGGTGATGCAGAAAAGCTCCCATTTATGGACGGACAGTTTGACCTGATCGTTAGCAAATATCTCCTTTGGACCCTTCCATCCCCGGACGCATTTCTTCATGAATGCCAGCGTCTGCTATCACCTGAAGGCATCATACTTGCAATTGACGGCACATGGTTTAAACCCTCTATCAGCAACTCTATCAGGAAGGTTGTTGCAGGATGTGCAAACAGTATCAACAATATACATAACCCTGGTATCTTTGAACAATACTACAGTGGAGTTAAACATAAACTACCATTATATCATGAAAACGCCCCCGAGGATGTATCTTCGCTTCTGGTAAATAGCGGATTCGATGGGGTTTCTTATCAGTACCTTCTGGAATACAGGGATTTTCAAAAACGTAGTGGGAAGCTTAATTACTACATTAATAATCCCAAGACTCCATACATGATCATCGGAAAAAAGAGATGAGGGGATAATGCAGATTAGGGGGTATGTTCTAAGAAGATTGCTGTACCTTGTACCTAGCTTGCTATTCATATCAATTCTAAGTTTCTCTCTTATTTACATAGCTCCCGGGGATCCCGCTGAAATTCTTATGACAAGTCCCCTGGGAGGAGCAGATGAAAAAGCTGTCGAAGAGTTCAGGGTAAAGATGGGACTTGACCAACCATTGCATATCCAGTATTATTTGTGGCTTGAAAAGGCAGTCCATGGTGATTTTGGATATTCGTATATGACAAACCGGCTAGTGCTTGAAACAATTATTGACGCATTTAAAAATACCCTGAAACTTTCAGCCCTTAGCCTGGCAATTGCCCTCATTATTGCAATACCCGTAGGAATTCTTGCCGCATTGAAATACAACACCATCAGCGATGATCTGAGCAGATTCGTCTCCCTTATTGGGGTTTCAATTCCAAACTTCTGGCAGGCATACCTTTTAATCCTTTTCTTTTCAGTGTTCCTGCAATGGCTACCGGCAGCAGGAATCGGAGAAGGCGGAGACATTAGACATATGATACTTCCTGCCTTAACAATGGGCACCAGTTCTGCTGCAGTAATAATGAGGATGATGAGATCAAGCATGCTTGAGGTGATGGAAATGGATTATATCAGGACAGCACGGTCAAAAGGACTTTCTGAGCTTACTGTTATCATGAAACATGCAATGAAAAATGCCCTTATTCCGGTAGTCACTATGATCGGTCTGAGTATAGGCTTTATGCTGAACGGCTCAATGATCGTTGAAACCATATTCGGGTGGCCAGGAATAGGCAGACTTGTCGTTGAATCAATATATTCAAGGGATTATCCGATGATCCAGGGTTCAATACTCTTTGTTGCAATGGTCTTCGTTGTGGCGAACTTTTTGGTGGACATACTATATACATGGCTGAACCCGAGGATTACGTATGAGAGGAATAAGTAAGAACAGAAGCATTAAAATTGGGCTTTGCATTCTGTGTATACTGCTTTTTCTAGCAGTGTTCGCTGATTTCATTGCTCCATACGATCCTAATCAGAAAGATCTTGACGAACGTCTGATAAAACCATGTTATGAGCACCCCTTTGGTACAGATCATCTTGGACGGGACATATTAAGTCGAGTTATCTTCGGATCGAGGGTATCCATCTTTATCGGTGTTTCAGTAACAGTTATCTCTCTCATTATCGGGATTCTCCTGGGAATAACTGCCGGCTATTATGGAGGAGTTGTCGATGAGTTAATAATGCGAATAGTAGATGGCTTCCTTGCATTCCCTAGTATGTTTCTTGCACTTGGGGTTACCGCATTTCTAGGTCAGGGGGTGTTTAACCTGATGGTTGCCCTCACTGTAGTACAATGGACAACGTTTGCCAGGGTTGCACGAGGATCAACACTGGACATCAAGGCCCGCCCTTATGTTGAGGCATCACGATGGCTTGGAGCAGGAAACCTGTACACGATCACACGTCATGTTCTTCCAAATATCCTCCCCCCTCTTCTCATTGTTGCATCACTGGGGATTGGCAATGTCATCCTCACTGCAGCGGGCTTAAGTTTTCTTGGGCTTGGTGTGCAGCCATCAATTCCTGAATGGGGGTCGATGCTCAATGATGGACGTGTTTTCCTCATAAAAGCACCTTACATCATGATCTTCCCGGGACTTATGATCATGATCACAGTGCTTGCATTTAATTTCCTTGGAGATGGACTGAGGGATATGATGGACCAGCGTATAAGACATGCTGAACTAAAAAGAAAGATGTGAGTGTAACATATGGAAGACATCCTGCAGATAAATAACCTTTCCGTCCATTTTTTGCTGGAAGATGAAATTGTCAGGGCAGTTGACGGTGCCAGTCTGTCAATCCGGAAAAATGAAACTTTTGCATTAATTGGGGAAAGTGGAAGTGGTAAATCGGTCCTTGGTCTTGCAGTACTACGTCTTCTTCCAAGAAACGTTCATCTGGAAGGGGAGATCATTTTTAACAGGGTGAATCTCCTTGACCTCCCAGAAGAGAAAATGAGAAAGATTCGTGGGAAACAGATAGCATGGATCCCGCAAAACCCTGCCACAGCCATGAATCCAAGCTTAAGAGTAGGGGACCAGATTGCAGAACCAATGCAACTTCACTTTGGCTTAAAAAAAAGCGTTGCCCTGAAAAAAGTAAATTCCCTTCTAGAATATTTTGATATTAAACCTGCAGAGGTTCGTTCAAAAGAGTATCCATACCAGTACAGCGGTGGGATGCTGCAACGAGCACTTGTAGCAATGGGTACATCCACAAGTCCTGAATTGATTATTGCAGATGAACCTACGAAAGGAGTGGATGCAATAAAAAAACAGAGTATTGCTAATATATTTGAAAAAATTAAGCAAGAAGGAAAATCGATTCTCCTAATCACCCATGATCTTGCGTTTGCCAGGAAAGTGGCAGATCGAATTGCAGTGAACTACTGTGGCCAAATTTTGGAAATATGCGATGCACGACAGTTCTTCGATTCACCTCTGCATCCGTATTCAAAAGCACTTTTAAACTCCCTCCCATCCAGAGGACTGAAGCCTATTGGAGGAGATTCCCCCAGTATGATTAAACCTCCCAAAGGCTGTCGCTTTCACCCCCGTTGTGAACATGTAACAGAACAATGTCTCACCGAACCTCCGGTGAAGGACGAAAAAGGAAACATCGTGAGGTGCTGGCTCTATGATTAAGGGTGTCAATCTGAAGAAAATATATGAATCCGGTTTTTTTTCAAAAGAGGAAACCATCGCCGTTGAGGGAGTTGACATCAGAATCGATGACGGCGAAACCCTTTCACTTGTTGGAGGGAGCGGGTGTGGAAAATCCACACTTGGAAAATTGCTGCTGATTCAAACTGATCCAACTGATGGTAAAGTATTTTTCAAGGAAAAGGAACTGACCGCAATGGAAAACTCAGAAATCAGGAATCTCAGAAAAAATTTCCAGTTAATCCCGCAGCACCCCGAAGATGCCCTTGACCCGCGATGGGAAATTAGAAGATCTATTGCCGAGCCTTTTCTAATTCAGAATTCATTGACTCGGGGTGAAATCGATTCTCATGTCGATACTCTTATCCACAAGGTTGGATTGCAGGAAGAACACAAACATAGGTACCCGCATGAACTAAGTGGGGGCGAGCTCCAGAGAGCAGTTATTGCCCGTTCAATTGCTTTAAACCCGGATTTCATAGTATGTGATGAACCTACATCAATGCTTGATGTATCGGTGCAAGCAGCGGTGCTGACACTTCTAAAAGAGGTTCAAAAGGAATATGGGATGTCATTCCTTTTTATAACACACGACCTTGAGGTTGCAAAGGTTATGGGCGACCGGATAGCTGTTATGTATGCTGGTCAGATCGTGGAAGAGGGGAAAGGCGTTTTTGACAACCCCCTCCATCCGTATACAAAAATGATGGATGGATCACTAAAAGTGAAGGATTCCGGAGTAAATTTCTCTGCTGAATTATACCGTAAAGGGATGCCGCAGGGTTGTAGCTTTTACCATCAGTGTCCCGAGAGGTCTGAGGCGTGCATGCAGCCGCAGAGTCTCAGGGATGTGGGCGGAAGGAGTGTACGCTGTATTCGATGCGGATGATTTAATAACCCAACTTTGCCAGTCAAAATAAATATAAGTGTTCTTAGTTTGATTGAGTCGATAAAAGTTTGATAAAAAAAAGTAGAGTAGACTCTTCTTCTAGTTCTACTCAACTTTTATCGCCCTCATCATGATGCCTTAGAAGATTTTTAAGTTCCTCAACCGACTTCACGGATGGCGGAGATGAGACCAGTATCGCATTTACTGCTGCATTTTGTTGATTCTTAATGCCCACCACTGTATCAGGTGGCACCAGCATTGCAGTTCCACTGCCTATTGTCACGGTTTCATTTCCTGATTCCACCACCAGCTCGCCACTCAGGCAATATATTATACCTTCCGTAGGGTGGGCATGAGGAGAGACCTCAAGACCTGCTGGGATCTCAAGATGCATACAAAGCAATCTCTCACCAAATAACAATGGTTTCATCACACCCTCGGGGGTTTCCAAACCTTCAGTATCATCTATTTTTTGTATTTCTATTTTCATTTTATTGCACTTCCTTATCTCCTATGATGAGCACAGATGGGCTCGTTTGAGAGGATATGTCCAGAACACGGACATTTGAAAATTGGGCATTCTCTAATAGCTCAATACACTCGCTTTCAGTGTAGATGTGGTGCATATCCCCTCGCAAGGATAGATTCAGATCAAAGAGGACAGATGTGGGAGGAGCAGTTCGCTCATCGTTTAAAATCCAGTGCTTGAGCACTACTGAAGCGTTATTGTTCAGTGCATCGTATACCTTCTTCAAAACACCTGGAAGCACATCCGGCTTTCGATAGAAGGCATCAGATGCAAAGACTATGTCATAACCGCTTCCAATCTCATCTTCAAAGAAGTTTCCTCCAATGACTCCGACCTTGTCGTTCATATCATACCTTTCGATGAACTCTTTTGTAACTTCAGTCACATGTGGCAGGTCAAATACTGTGGCTTCAAGGTCTGGATTTGTCTCAGCAAATGCTATTGCATAGAGCCCATGCCCGCCGCCAAGATCAAGAAGCGTTCTTGCTTTCTGAAATTCAGGAAGGGTTGACACTTCTTTTATGGTTCGATGAAGGCTTCCCCGCATTGAACCTTCAGCCATTGCCAGAATAAAGCTGGAATCGAATACATCTTCAAACCTTCCTTCCTTCGCTTCCGACACGTCTCCTTTCAGGATGGAATTCAACATTGACCGATTGTCAGAGTTCCTTCCGGAAAGTCTGAGTAAATTTCCTTGATAAAACGGACTATCCTTCACAAGAAAGGTCGAGGCAAGCTTTGTGTTCGTGTATTTACCATTCTCTTTTGAGAGGAACTGTAATGCTACCAGAGCATTCAGGAACTTCCCGGTCAGGGATGTATCGGTACAGACCTCAGAGGATATTTGCTCTGCTGTCTTTGACTCTTCGAGCAGATCGAAGAGATCAAAATCAAGGGCTGTTAAGAGGGTATGGAACGCTTCACAACCTTTTACCATCCTATCCAGCGGTTCTGAACTGATTTCTGGAATGGTATCCAATACTTTCATTTTATTCTCCCCCCTTTTTGTGGCGGACAGTTGAATATATCTCTTCCACTTCCACTATAACCGCGGATTTCACTTTTATGTCAGAATGGCGCGAATGTCTTTTTCGCAGCTCTACCACCATTTCTTCTGCCTTTTCAAAGATCTCACCGCTTGTGAAAATCTTTGCTTGCCCTTTGAGCTGGTATGCACTTGGTGTTTCCTTTTCCAGCACTTCGACAGCAATCGCTACATGGGGGTTCTCAAGCAGGTTCTTTTTGGTCTTGTCAAATAGAACATCTACAATCAGTAACTCGCTGTCACTTATCGTACGTATGGCACCTATTGGAACTACATTCGGTCTACCATCATTGGATGTAGTTGCCAGATGGACCACATTCTCGTTTATCATTTCCTGTATTTCTTCACTCATTTTCATGCTCATCATTCTCCTTCAAACGTCACAAAACCATTAGTGGGACTTCTACAGAGCCAAATTACGTTTCATTTTAAACTCTTCATTTGTGGCACAACATGCAAATAAATCAGATACAGTTTTCATCTGTCGGTTTTTCCCACCACATTTTCACACGGGTAGTCGAACCTCGCATAATCAGGGAATCATTGTCCTTTTCAAGAACGCCCTCCAAGTAATCCCTGAGAACTGATTCCTGACGGTCTGTGGTAATCTTGTAGTGCGACTTGGAATATTCAACAGCCTCGTCCATAGAATAAAAACGGTTGACATGCTCAAGCGGGAAGACCTCTATATGGGGATAGATTCCCATCTGGTAGAGCACATTGTAAAGCACATCGCATTTTGGGCCTGGCTGATAATCGGCCTCATGGAGGGATGGCCAGAGTGCCCTGTAATGGATGTCCCATGAGGGTTCCCCGGCAAACCAGTATAAGTAGACATATCTCGAGGAGGCGTCTATCATCTTCTGGATCGATTCCCTGATATCGGGCATACCAAGAGAAAACGAAGCTATGACTACATCGTAAGGGGTTCCAAGATCCTCTTCAACATTCACATCCTCCCACCGCTTCTGCACACAGGTGATATTGTCGGTTCCATACTCCGATATGTTGTCCTGCAGCACATTCATCATGCCTTCTGAGGGTTCAACAGCAGTAACGTGGGCCACTCTTTCTGCAAGTGGAACTGCCAGAGTCCCGGGCCCGGCACCAACATCGAGCACTCTGGAGTCTGAATAAATCGAAATACCACTTATGGTCTTTTTAATCCGCTCTCCACCGTTCTCCTGAGCCATCTCCCAGAAGCGCTTTGCATTCTCCTTTTCCTCCCATATAGAGGCGCAATCTACAGCTTGGTGCGACCCTATCTGCTTTAGCATCTGGTTTTTCCAGATATCATTCCAGTCAATCTTTTCCATTATTTTCATTTCCTCCTTCGATTTTATCTTATAGAACTTATGGGAATAATATACGGCCTTCCCCCATTGCGATTAATCACTTCGGCGTTAACACCGTAGACATGGGCTATATCTTCACACGTAAGCACTGAGTCAGGTTCTCCTACTGAGATTATTTTTCCATTTCTCATCATAATTATCCTGTCTGAATATCTGGATGCCAGATTCAGGTCATGTACAACCATAATGGCAGCCACGTTCCTTTCTTTAACAAGTTTCCTCGTGATATCCATTACATCCAGCTGGTGCCGGATATCCAGATTGCTGGTAGGTTCATCGAGCAGTATAACACCAGTGTCCTGAGCCAGTGCCCTTGCGATGAGGACTTTTTGTTGCTGGCCTCCACTAAGTTCGTCATACATGGCAAGCGCCAGATCCTTGATCTCCAGTTCTTCAAGCACCTCCCATACTTTTTCTTCATCGCCTTTGTTACTGAACCATCCCTGGTGAGGACGCCTTCCCATAAGAACCGTTTCAAAAACAGTATTCGAAAAAACCCTTTTTGAGCTTTGAGGCACATAGGAAATGTTTTTGGCAACCTCTAGTCTTCTCATTTCATGAAGGTTTTTTCCGTCAAGGTACAGGTTTCCCGAATCAGGAGTCAGGATGCGGTTGATGCACTTTAACAGCGTGGATTTCCCGGCACCGTTAGGCCCTACAATACTTACTAGCTCTGAGGTCTGTATATCAATTGAAACATCCTCAAATATAGGAGTGCTGGCATATCCGAAACTCATGTTTTTTATATTTAATTTGACCATATCACCAGAACTCCTTTCTTTTCTTTTTTAGTATCAGATACATGAAAAACGGCACTCCTAGCAGGGAACTTGTGATTCCGGTAGGGATGATTGTTGGTCTTATTATGTTCATTCCTATTGCATCGGCGGAGATTAGGACCAGCGCTCCCATAATTCCTGCTGCGGGGAACAGATACTTATGATCCGAGCCGATGAGCATTCTTGCCATATGTGGTGCAACCAGCCCTATGAAAGCGATCGTCCCTGTAAAACAGACAATCGTTGCGGTAAGCAGGCTTGCTATTAACATACCAAGCATCCTGACCCTGTTTGCATCGATTCCCAGACTTTTGGCATTTTCATCTCCGATAGTCATAATATTGAGATCCTTGGCTTTCAGATAGAGAAGGGGAGTACAAATGAGAAAGATCCACAGGATTAGATGGAAATTGCACCAGGAAAATGCCGAAAGGTCACCCATTCCCCAGCTTACCATTACACGCAATTGCTCATCTGTTGCAAAATATTGGAGCAAGCTGCTTAGCGAACTGAAGAGATAATTCAGGGCGATCCCTGCAAGGATCAAGGTTTCGGAAGTTGCCCCTTTAAAACTTGAAAGTGCGATTATGAATAAGGCGCAGAGCATCGAAAATACAAACGCGTTCCCGATAAGCAGGTAAGGTCCGCCTATGACCCCGACACCCAGTACTGCTGCAATAGCAACTCCAAAATGAGCACCTGCAGAAATCCCGAGCGTAAAAGGGCTTGCCAGGGGGTTCTTGAGTACAGCCTGCATTACACAGCCACAAATCCCTAATCCGAAACCGGCCATTAAGCCCCCTATAATCCTTGGAAGACGAATATTACAGACGATCTGTGATTGCAGTCCTGCAGTGTCGAAATATCCCGGTAAAAATTTTGCAAGCAGGATCTGATAGACTTCAACTACTGATATTTCCAGAGGTCCCAGTGTGACTATAAATGCCGTAAGGAAAATTACCAGAAAAAGAAGAAAACCCATAATAATGAGTTTTCTTCCAATGTAATGCCTGTATTCGGTCTGATGTTGATCGGGCAGGTCTTTGTTCTTTTCAGGCATTTTAGTCTTCAGAAGAATTTCCAGATATTTCACTATCATTCCTCCAGATATGTGTTATATCACGCATATGCATATTAGTAGACCTGCTTTGGGAATGGCTGGTATTCAACAAGGGCAGTAAATACTCCGTCCGCACCAAGGATCTCTTTATAGATTTCATTTCCCTCAGCTTCCAAGTCCATGTCTTTGAACTCTTCAGGATGGAGACACTTTGCCATGTAGAACATGTTCATAAGGCTGCGGTCTATCGGTCTTCCACGGCAGTAGGGGTAGAAGCAATCATAAACATGATTGTTTTTGACCGCAGGAATTTCCGAGAGTTCGGGTGTATCCATAACAAATTGCACTCCGCTGACCTCAACGGAGGTACTCATGGCAACGAAAATGTAATCCGGTTCCCAGACTACGATCTGCTCCGGACCCACATTGATCTTGTCTCCGGTACAGTCCTTTGCAACATTGTTTCCACCTGCAATAGTCAGGGGTTCGTAGGTTGCTTCAGTTCTGGTAAAGTCCCTACCTTCCACGGCATCATAAAAGCCTTTCTTTGCACCTCTTGGAGCAAAGTAAACCGTAGGGATCTCGCTTTCGTCAAGCTGATCTGTTACTGATTTGACCATATCGATCTTGGACTGGACAAAGTTTTCGAGTTCATCGGCTCTTTCCTGCTTATCGAGTATCTCGCCCATAAGCTGCATATGATCGAACATTTCCTCAAAGGTAAAACCAGCCCCAGCGTCCACACAAGGACAACCCACTTTTTCTTCAACCGCATCGCCTCTGCTGTACCACAGAGTGTCGATCACCACGTCAGGTTTCAGGATTGCCATTGTTTCGTAATCGATCTCCTTGCGGGTATTTGTCTCTGGAAGGTCGTCAAGCTGTCCACCATCGTGGATCTGGAGGGATTCCCATGCTTCTACGGCGATCTTTTCATCATTTATATCTCTGTAAAGCACACATCCCGAACGAGTGCACTCATCGGTTGCTACCATTTTATCCAGATCACCAAGGGCTATGATCATTCGTGAATTGTCTGGGTTTGTTGTAATGATTCTTTCAATTGGTCTGTAAAAGGTAACCTTACGATCATGTTGGTCTGTTATTGTCTTGGGTTTTCCATCCCAGAATTTATAGATGTATGCTGCGTCTCCGACATCATCAAGGGAATATTCACCTTCTCCAAGCATATAGTCACAAACCGCCTCAGATAGATCATCTTCAGAGATGTACCCGTCACCTCCTGCACATGGGAGACTTGAATCCATAGCAGTGGCGGCAGTAGCAGATAAAACCATTCCAGTGAACAGTATAAAGATACCGAACATAAGAGCAGGATATTTCATTTCTTGTTCCCTCCATTTAAATTGTTTTTAGACATAAGCAGGCAGGCAAGTATTGCAACTGAAGAAAACACTGCTCCAAAACCGGGTGTTTTCGGTTCCGTACTTACAGGGATGTTTTCCTGATCTGATGCAAATGAAGACATGCCTTTATTGGGACTGGATGATGTAGGATCGATCACGGGTTTCCAGCGTTCTTTGCCTTCATTCAGTTCAGGTGTCTGCACAAGTAGATCCACCCAGTATCCCGTAAAATCGCCCTTTGCACTGGAAGGAGCGATTACCTTGTAACTGATCTCTTTTTCATCTATTACGGAAAATACGATCTTGCCCGTTTTCCGATCTACCTTGAAATGTTTGGCATCTGATATGTCCGAATCTTTTTTAGGGAAACTGAAACCTTCAGGAATGTTTTCCACTAAACCTACCATTATCGGAGCATTTCCCTCGATTGTCAAGCTTATTTCTATTTCCTCACCTGTAGCAAAATTCGCAGGTACACTTCTTGTAATACCTGTGACTTCCGCCTGACTGGCAAGGGTCAGGGGTGATACCATTATTCCTACCATTGCAAGCACCAATAGCATCATTGTTATTTTTTTTACACTCATATTCTCACCTTATTTCTAATGTATGCCCTTATTCAGGCAAATTTTCATTCAACATTTCACTGTTGTTGTCCTTCCAGGAACCCGGTAATTGTTTCGATCTCCGGAATATCAGTATGGAATTCCGTTCCGAGGAGACCAGCTCTGAAAAGGGATTCTAATATAGGGATAGTTGCAAGTACCCGGTTTTCGGGAACTTTCGTGCACATGATCTCTTTAGTGTCTCCTTCGGCCCTGTTTAATATGAAATAGAGTTCTTTGCCTGCAATATTCGCAAGTTCACTGACCTTTTCCGAAAGACGGATCGATTCATAGGAGGGGTCAATCACCATGAGAAGCATATCGCAGCCCTCTTCCACACCCCTGCCGAAATGTTCGATACCAGCTTCGGTATCCACAATTACAAATTCGTCCTCAGACGTATCAATATTTTTCAACAAATGTTTGGCAAGGGCACCCATTGGGCAGGCACATCCTTCACCGACTTCATGGATCTTGCCTACAGCCATCAGGTTCAGTTTTCCTTTCCTGATTACAAAGTCATCGGGTATGTCAGTGATATTCCACCTATGTTCGAAGAATTGACTTTCTTCTCCTTTCTGGAATGATTCCATCATTTTCCCAATGAGTTCTTTTTTACCTCCCATAAAATTCAAAAAATCTGCAGGAAGTTCCATTCCAAGCTGTCGGTGAAGCCCAAAATTGGATTCATCGTTGTCTATTACAAGCACGTTGAACCCTTTTGCTACCATGGATTGGGCTATCAGTGCCGTCAATGTACTCTTCCCGCTTCCGCCTTTTCCGCATACCAGTACTTTCAAGTGATCACCTCTTCTCCCAGAATATTTTCACACGGGTCGAGAATCCTCTGTTCACAAGCAGTTCGTCTTCCTTTTCAAGCAAGCTCTGCAGGTAATCGCGCAGGATAGTTTCCTGTTGTTGCGTGTCGATCTCATAGCGGGATCTAAATTCGTCAACAGCTTCATCTATTGAGGAAAAGCGGTTTGTGTATTCTAATGGGAATACATGCATGTCTGGATAAATGCCCATATTGTAGAGTACATTGTAGAGTACATCGCATTTCGGGCCGGCAACATATTCCTTTCCGTATAAGGCAGGGTGGAGGATACGTGAATGGTATTCCCAGGGTGACTCACCTGCAAACCAGTACAGGCAGATATACTTTGAGGAAGCAGCTTCCATTTTTCGTATTGCGTCCTGTATATCTGGCATTCCCAGTGAATATGATGCGATCACCACATCATAGGGGCCGTCGAGGTCGTTCTCAACATCAAGGTCTTCCCAGCGTTTGTTGACACAACTAATATTATCTATGCCGTACGTTTTGATGTTCTCCTGCAGGACATCTATCATTCCTTTTGCAGGCTCGACAGCAGTTACATGGGATACTCTTTCGGCCAGGGGAATAGCTAGGCTCCCCGGTCCTGCTCCGATGTCAAGTATCCTTGAATCGGCTGTTATGGGAAGTTCATTTATGGTCTTTTCGACTCTTCCCCTATTTTCCTGTGATCTTTTCCAGAAGCGCTCTGCGTTTTCTTTGCTGTCCCATAGACTGATACGGCTGCCTTTGTGATCGGAACTTTGGTGGCCATCCATAAGCTCTTTCCAGATATCATTCCAGGCAATTGTATTTTCATTCATAGTTAGTCCTCATATCGTTCATACTCCTTACCGCGTGCACATGTCGAGGTAAATCTCGTTAGTGAAAACCGCTCACGATCCATATGCCAAAAAATGTTGAAATCCATATCAAATTTCAATTGATATGGATTCAAGAATTTAATCGCAGGTGGGACAATCCTCGAGAGTCCAGTCCATCCACTGGGCTGAGCGCAACTCCTTTGCGGTGTCGAGGTCCACACCATAGACATTCTGATAGAAGTCCAGCAGCCACTCCGCGAGGTTAATGTCCTCAAAACGCTCTGGATACGTTCCCTTTGCGATCACCATTACATCGATCGGGTATTCAAGCCGTTTTGCACAATTGCATGGTGACCATGGTAATGCTACAACCCGTCTGTTCTTCACGGCGTCCAGTTCCTGCAGATTCTGGTAGTAAGGTGCCTCATAAAGTTCAAGTGGTGGGTGGTATCCAGATGCAGTGCAGAGCACGATCACATCAGGATTCAATGCTAATATATGCTCGCCGCTCACTATCTTGAAGTTCCCGGCCTCCTGAAAACCATTCTTCGCATGAACGAGGTCCTGAATAAAGAACGACTCGATCGTATCAAGCCCAAAGACCTGACCTGCCCCACCAGCACTCCGGGCTCTTGGTGATGCTCCAAAAATCAGCACATCAGGTTTTTCTTCATCAGGAATATCTTTTGTCCGCTCATTTATGAAGTCGACCTGGCTTTCAAGATATTCTGCGAGTTTGGTAGCTTCGGCCTCTTTGTCAAATACCTGGCCAATGATGCGAATTTCATCCGAGATGGTAGACACATCTGCATCATCATAGCAACTTGATCCGTATAAAACGACCAGCGGTATTCCAAGAGATTCAATCGTTTCGATGCTTTTTTGTGTGCCTTCATCATCAATGAACCGCAGTGAACAGCTACCCAGACGGACGATCACCACATCAGGCTCAAGGCTTGCAAGTGTTTCGTAGTTCACCGCAGAACCGGACTTTGCAAAACAAGGAAGGTCCATGATCCCAGGGTTCAGATAGGTGACCGGATTCATTCCATTCTCATAGTCAAATGTCTCACCGCCGACGGTCTCGTAGCTGTAGTTAAAGTTTCGCTGAAGACAACTGGACCCTACGCCCACAAGAGTATCCTGGACACCGATTGTGGTCATAACCCCCTCAACCAGTCCATCGCTGATCGTGACAACCTTTTCAATATCTATTGGTACCTGCACAGCAACTCCGCGACTATCGACAACTGTCCGGTACTGCTCTTGGGATACTGCGATATCATCACTTGCATTTCCCATACATCCTGCACTCAGCAGGACGCTCAACAATAAAGTAACAAGAACGCAATACTGTAAATTAGGTTTCATTTTCATATCCTCTTTTTTGATATAATGTATAAATAAATTTAAGCAATCACTCACCGGTCTGTTTTTCCCACCACATCTTCACAGAAGTATATGATCCATTCATGACTAGGGAATTATCATCCTTTTCAAGAACGTCTTCAAGGTAACTCTTAAGAACCGATTCCTGATGGTCTGTAGTGATATTGTAGTAGGATCTGAAATGTTCAACAGCCTCTTCAATCGACTGAAAACGATTGAAATGATTTACCGGGAAGACCTGCATATGGGGGTAGATGCCCATCTGATAGAGCACATTGTAGATCACATCGCAGTTTGGGCTTGGGTGATAATCGCCCTCATGGAGGGATGGCCAGAGTGCCTTGTAATTGGTGTCCCATGAGGGGGGGCCGGCAAACCAGTATAAGTAGACATATCTCGAGGAGGCGTCTATCATCTTCTGGATCGATTCCCTGATGTCAGGCATACCTAAGGAGTAAGAGGCTATGACCACATCATAAGGCCCGTCAAGGTCGGCTTCTATTTCAACATCTTCCCACCGCTTCTGAACACAGGTGATATTGTCGGCATCATACTCTGCGATATTGTCCTGCAGCACACCCATCATACCTTCAGAGGGTTCTACTGCAGTTACATGAGTTACCTGAGGGGATATCGGAATCGTAAGTGTTCCTGGCCCGGCACCGATATCCAGTATTCGGGAATCCGGTGTGAGGGCAAGTCCCTCGATGGTCTTCTGGTTTTGTTCTTTGTTATTCTGCACCGCATTCCAGTATTGCGTTGCTCGTTCCTTATTATTCCATACTCGAGCACACTCAACGGCACACTTCGATTCAATGTTCTTTAGCATCTGGTTTTTCCAGACTTTATTCCAATCAATCGTATTTTCATCCATGTAATTCATCCGTTTATTCTACATCTCTCCGAAGCGCCGGCATGTGTCTTGACGTCCCGTCTTTCTCTTTGACTGCCACATCACGAGGCAATATCATATTAGTCCCATCCAGACTCCTGACTGTGCACATACCCTGGTAGATTTCATCGAGGACGGACTCTGTGATCACATGGTAGGGATGACCCTGACAAATGATCCCATTTTCATTCATAACCACCACGTCGTCGCAGAACCACGAGACATGATTCGGGTCGTGACTGCACGCCAGGATGGTAATTCCCTGATCAGCCACCTTGCGCAGTAGCTTCCAGATTTTTAACTGGTTGCTAAAATCAAGAGCAGAGGTAGGTTCGTCCAGGAATATCAGTTTTGTCTCCTGAGCTATTGCCCGTGCTATCAACACCATCTGACGCTGTCCGCCTGACAACTGGTTGTAAGGTTGTTCTGCAAGATGGGAGATCTCCAGCAGTTCAAGTGCGTCCAGTGCTTTTTCTTTATCAGCACGTTTGACGCCAAAAAAACCTCCAAGATGTGGTGTTCTTCCCATCAATACTACTTCCTTTACCAGATATGGAAAGGGGGGTTTATGCTCCTGGGGAACGTACGCCACTACTTTGGCCATATCCTCGATCCTGCATTCATTGATGTCCGTACCATCCATGATCACGGAACCCTTATGGGACTTTAAAAATTTCATGCAGCATTTGAAAAGTGTGGTCTTTCCGCATCCGTTTGGACCAAATAATCCGCAGAGCTGTCCTTCTTTAACATCAAAAGAGATGTCTTTAAGAATCGGAGTAGATCCATAGTTAAAATTGATATCTTTTACCTGTAGCATGAGAATCACCCAAGTAACGAACGTCCTTTGTTTCTCAAAAGATAGCAAAGGTATGGTGCCCCCAGAATTGACGTAATTATCCCGACTGGAATCTCGGAAGTCGTAAGCGTCCGTGCCAGTGTATCACAGACGATAAGATAGATCCCGCCAAGCATTGCCGCAGAAGGTATCACAAATCTGTGATCAGGTCCAAGGATCATTCGCGTTGCGTGGGGCATCATAAGACCAACCCATGCGATAATCCCAACAGTTGAAACCGCAACCGCTGTGACAAGTGTTGCAAGTGCGACTACGATCATCTTGGATTTCTCCGGGTTAATACCCAGTGCCCGGGCTTCTTCATCCCCCATTGAGAGAATATTCAGTTTCCAGCCATACATCCATAGTACCAGAAAAGAAAGACCCACAATTGGTGCGGTAATGACAACGTCATTCCAGGTGGCATAGTAGAACCCGCCCATCAACCAGAACACGATCTCACGTAATGAGGAATCATTAGCCGTATATTTTAGGAGGGAGACCAGTGCTGAAAAAATAGAACCAATGATGACACCTCCAAGTATGAGAGTGATGATCGGGGTCTGACCTCGCGTTCTTGCCAGCGTATAGGCAGCCATAACGGCAAGTGAGGCAAAAATAAAGGCTGATATCTGGATTGACTGAAAAATATGGGGATAAACAATCCCCAGTGCCGCCCCGAACGCCGCCCCGGAAGAAACACCGAGAATATAGGGCTCGACCAGTGGATTCCTGAAACATCCCTGAAAGACCGCACCAGATGTTGCAAGGGCAGCACCTACTATAATAGCTAACAGGACTCTTGGCAACCGTATGTTCCATATTATGGTGTTATGTAGTTTATTGATACTGGATGCATCCTGAAAAGGGCTGAGGTTAGCGATGATAGTTGCATATACATCTACAAAAGAGATATTATATGCACCAAGTACCATGGCGATGGCTGCTACAAGGCCCAGCACCGCAAAAAGGATGCAAAGGATTAAGAACTTTCTCATATCTGAGAAACCCTTTACATCCTGATTTGTTATCCTTTCCAGGATATTAATGCGTTTTAATGTTTCAAACATTGTCAATTTCCTTTATCGTCATCTACTATTACACATTAGTTACCTTCTTTTGGAAAAGAAAAAGACTACAAGAAGTCCTGAGATTGTAGACAGGA
>NZ_JAUVEY010000012.1:0-26485 GCF_030594565.1 Methanococcoides sp. | reverse complement strand
GATGGATCCCCGGGACATTGTATTTTCGATCGTGATGGTTGTATCTTCTTTTGTGCTGACCTATGAATGGCTTGGCAGGTTCAAACCCAACTCCGCTAATTCTTTGATCATACTTTCTGCTATTGTAATGGTAGGTGCATTAGCTGCGATGATCCTTTCTCTGGATATCAGGCTTCGGAGGATCGAAAAGACGCTGGATGATAAGGAACGTTCTCTTCGTATCAATATACAGAGCATTGAGAGTTCAATGGACAGGAAGATGAACGAAGTTATCACTGTAGTGGATGAGGCAATGGACGTAGTTAATAGGAAATCATATCGTTAATTCCCTCTCTTTTTTTCTTTGAAATAAGCAGAATCGCATTCATTGTGAACTGTTACATCAAATTCGGCCTGTCGACATCTGCCGAAACCAATATATGTGTACCAGTATATGTGGAACTTGTAATATTGCTAAGATTCAAGGGAGTGCGTATATGCGCATCAATTTAGAACCAATTGGCATAATTAAAAAGGCTGGAAAGTATTCAGAAATATTAATATATTCTGAATTTGAGCAGATCATAAAAAATCTGGTCTCAATGGTGGGAAAAGGCTCTGTTGGTGGTCAGGAGCTCCTAGTGGTGCATAAGAACTATACTAGTAGCGATGGACACCAGGTTGAGGTGACCAAGACAGAAGTAGTTGAAAGGGATGGTAATGTCCTTAAAGTTGGGAAAATGAATGCAAACGATGATTCTGTCATCGATATCAGACTTTCCATTACCGATGGTCTCTCTGGAGATCTATAATATTTACATCATTTGAACATGGGTACGGATATTGGGGATCTACTTCTTAAAGATGCGATCGAGTTAGCTGGGCTTTCAAATAAAGTAGTGGCTATCGATGCGTATAATACTCTTTATCAGTTCTTAAGTATAATCAGGCAACGTGACGGAACCCCTTTAAAGGATTCCAGCGGTCAGATCACTTCTCATCTTTCGGGTATCCTTTATAGGCTTACCAGTCTCATCGAAGCAGGTGTCAAACCTATTTTTGTCTTTGATGGTAAACCTCCTGATTTCAAATCAGATACTCTGGCAAAACGCCATGAGGTCCGGGAAAGTGCAACTGCTAAATGGGAAGATGCAAAAGCACAGGGACTTGAGGAAGAAGCCTACAAGTATGCACAGGCCTCCTCAAAAGTGACCCGTGAGATGATCGATGATTCTGTCAGACTATTGGAATTGATGGGTATCCCTTATGTGAAAGCACCATCCGAGGGGGAGGCACAAGCCTCATACATGGTCCAAAAAGGGGATGCTGATTATATCGGTTCACAGGACTATGATTCATTTCTTTTCGGCGCACCACGAGTGGTTCGAAATCTCACTATTACCGGTAAGCGAAAGCTTCCGAAAAAGAACATCTATGTGGATGTTAAACCTGAGATCTTATCCCTTGAGGATTCCCTTGGGGAACTTGGCATTACAAGACAGCAATTGATCGATATTGCCATGTGTGTAGGCACAGATTATAATACCGGTCTCGAGAACATCGGTCCGAAAAGGGCGCTTAAACTGGTGAAGGAACACGGCGATATAAAAGCTGTACTCGAAGAACTTGGAAAAGAGATCGAAGACCTTGACGCTAAAAGGGATTTCTTCATGAACCCGCCGGTCACAGATGATTATGAGCTTAAATGGATCAAGCCTGACCGTGCCGGGGTAATTGATCTTCTCTGCAAAAAACATGATTTTTCAGAGGACCGGGTCAATAAAGCACTTGACCGCCTTGAAGCGAACATGGGTGGCAGTCAAAGCACTCTTGATCAGTGGTTTTAACTGTTCTTTATTAAAGGAACCCCGGTCATTTCCGGTGGCTTTTCAATGCCTATTATCTTCAGTATGGTGGGTGCAACATCTGAAAGCCTTCCTTTTTGAAGTTCAACTCCCTTTTCCTGTGTCACATAGATACAGCGGACCGGATTTGGCGTATGGGCCGTGTGGCATTGCCTGTCCGTATTGTTGCAGAACTCTACCATCTTTTCGGCATTGCCATGGTCTGCCATTATCATGGCTTCGCCACCTGCTTCCTTTATTGCAGTAATTATCTTTCCCACACAATCATCAACGACCTCGACCGCTTTCACGGCCGCTTCCATTATGCCGCTATGTCCTACCATGTCCATGTTGGCAAGATTGAGTACGATCACATCATACTTTCCAGATCCTATCCTTTCGATGAGCTCTTCGGTGACCTCATAGGCACTCATTTCCGGTTTCAGGTCATAGGTTGCCACCTTTGGGGATGGGATCAGACACCTGTCTTCTCCTTCGTTCTGCTTTTCAACACCGCCATTGAAAAAGAATGTCACATGTGCATATTTTTCGGTCTCAGCTATACGCAACTGCTTTATTCCCTCTTTGCTGAGCACCTCTCCCAATGTGTTCTTCAGTTCTTCCGAAGGGAATGCTATGGGGACATCCAGCTTTTCATCGTATTCTGTCATGCATACAAAATGCACTTTCGGATGGCTTTTGCGTTCAAAATTGTCAAATTCATCATTCACGAAAGCATAGGTCAATTGCCTTGCACGGTCAGGGCGGAAATTGAAGAAAATGACCGTATCGTTCTCATTCACAGATCCTATGGGTCTACCATTTTCATCGACGATCACCGTAGGTTTGATAAATTCATCATTCTCGCCTCTCCCATAACCTTCCGAAATGGCATCAATGGGCCCTTTTGAATAATATAATCCCTCTCCCCGGGTGATCGCATTGTATGCATCTTCGATCCGTTCCCAGCGGTTATCCCGGTCCATGGCATAATAACGCCCTGAAACCGTGGCTATCTTTCCGACCCCCAGGGAGTTACAGTATTCCACATGTTCCTTCATATCCTCAAGTGCCGCTCTTGGGGGAACGTCCCGGCCGTCAAGGAATGCATGGACGAATATATCGGTAATACCTTCATCCTTTGCAAATTCAATAAGTGCACGTAGGTGCTTCATGTGGCTGTGAACACCTCCGTAAGAGAACAACCCCATAAGGTGTAGTGCAGAACCCTGTGCTTTTGCATTTTCAATTGCTTGCTTCAATACAGGGTTCTTGAAAAAGTCCCCGTTTCCGATATCCCGGTTGATGCGTGTAAGGTCCTGGTAGACAACACGTCCTGCACCTATGTTCAAGTGCCCAACCTCTGAGTTCCCCATCTGTCCTTCAGGAAGTCCCACATCCTCTCCTGAAGCGCTGAGGAGTGTATTCGGATATGTCTCCAGCAAATCATCAAGGTTCGGGGTGTTGGCTGCACTGATGGCATTTCCTTCCACTTCAGGGGAATATCCCCAGCCATCAAGTATGGTCAACAGAAAAGGTCTTTTGGTAAAATTCATGCGAAGTAGATTATCCTGATGGTTATTAAATACGCTGATTTGCAGGTAGTAAGAAAATAGTGACAAATAAAAGAGTAGTGTTCCTGCCAGTTTTTTGGCAGGGACTATGTAATGTCTACAGTCTGTTCATTCATATCTCAAAGCATCTACCGGCTTCATCTTGGATGCACTGTATGCAGGGATAACGCCGGAAATAACTCCTATCAACATTGCAAGTCCTATTCCAAGGATCATTAGTTCTGGGGACAGGCCGGTTGCTGAACTCGTGGCAGTACGTCCGATCTGCAATCCGCTCATGGGTATGACAACTCGTGAAACGATCTCTCCAAGAACGATTCCTAAAAAGCCACCTACAAAACCCACAAGTGCGGAATTCATAACGAATATCATCATGATGTCCCTGTTCTTCGCACCAATGGCTTTCATTGTGCCGATCTCTTTTGTCTTTTCCATTACGGAAGTGAACATTGTATTTGCAATTCCCACTGCGCCTACTAAAAGAGACACTCCTGCAATTGCACCAAGGAAGAACGTCATTGATGACACCATATCAGATACTCCGTCCATCTGTGATTTTGAATCTGTTACTGAAAAATCCCTATCCTTTTCATCAACATGACGTGAGATAAGAAGGGTACTCTCTATCTCTTCAACAGCCGATTCCACGACCTCTTCATCTTCAACCTTTATCACAATTGATCCGTACACGTCCTTTTCTGCATCTTCGATAACATTTATTGCAGCATCTATCGGCATTATTACTGCATTATTGCTCTCGCCGTCTTCCAGTATTCCTACCACTCTTACAGATCTATCTTCTATGGTGATAACTCGGTTCACTCCAATTGGCTGGTCGAACAATTCATTTGCGACATTGTATCCGATCACCGCTACATACTTGTCCGATGGCTCAAGGGCACGGCCCGAATCGTAGTCCATATTAGATGTGTACTTCCATACTTGTGTATCCACGCCGGTAACTGACAGGGATGCGGTCTCTCCCGTGAATTCCACGTCGGCTTTCCCACTGATCTGGCCGTACATGTACTCAATCTCTTCGATCGATCGGAGTGCCATTATATCCTTATCCGTAAGCTCATCTTCATCAATAGTAGCAGTAGTACCTCCGCCTCCGCCTCTGCCTGGTCCCATTGAGGACTGAGCACCGGAATAACCGGGAGTGACGGTGATTATCGTAAGGTCCATATCCTCAAAGCTGCTCTCAACACTTTCCGTCATTGCATCTCCAAGAGCAACTATACTAACCACTGATGCAACACCTATGACGATGCCAATGATAGTCAGCCAACTTCTGATCTTACTGTGCAGAAGGATGTTGGTCGCAAGTTTAAGAGATGTTTTGTACCTCATTGTTCCCTTTCCTTGTCCTTTCTCTTTTTATATACTGCAGCAGCTCCTACAACGATTGCGGCGAGGATCAGAAGGTATGTGGTAGTGCTGGTCCCGCTACTTGCATTCCTGTTCTTGGCATATGCCACATCATTTTCTCCAGTTGCACCCGAGGTAAATGAAATATCAACGTTTTTCTCAACTGAAAGCCTCTGACCCGTTGAATCAGTATATTCGATAATGGCTGTCAGTTCATTACCTGAACTTCTGCTGGCAGATCGGCCTGCAGGTATATTTTCTCCAGTACCAGTTTTTTCACCATCACTATTTTCGTCGATTGCAACATTTGCGGATTGAGCAATGTTGAAAGAAGTGATCGTGTAATCTCCCTTTTCCAGGTTTCCTACAATGGTCGAGGAACTTCCTGTCACTTTGTATCCATCCTGCTCAGGAATTGATACTTTCACAGAATATGCTTCATTGTTGCCCACATTGGCAACAGAAAGTGAGACTTCCCCACTTGCACTCTCGGAGAACGAAACATCAAAATCGGTTTCTCCTCCTACAAAAAGCCCGGCTTTCGTAGTTATCTCATTTATATTTGAGTCATAATCCTCAAAACTCAGGCAGATATCCAGCTGATAAAGCCCGGGAATCGCATTCACATCAGCCATAACGGTGTAGCTTACAGTTGCAGATTCACCGGCATCGAGGTATGCGATATATTTGGTGTTATCTGAATATACCGGGAGGACAACTCCACTTTCTTCATCCCATGATATTACCATGTTCTTCAGGGGTGAGTTTCCAGTGTTGGTCACAATGAACTCAAGCGGTTCTTCGGTTGCTATGTCGATGTTTGATTTAGTTATGGTGACGATCTGTGCGTATTCCTTTCCACGGACGTCAATATTGACGGTTGTTGTGATCGTACCACCGTTCTCACTGTTAGTTACAACTATATCCAGTTCATACAGGTCTTCTGGCGCATCATTATCTATAAATAGTTTATATTTGAGTATGGCAGCATCATCTTCGTCCTGCCGTGAGTTCAGATATGGTATTGTCTGGGTCAGGGATTCACCGGTCACTTTTGAGAATGGATACTCCGGTTCAATGGTAACTGTAACGTCCTCAAGGTCTGAATTTCCATCGTTCATCACGCTAAGGGTGATCTCCATAGTCTCTCCCGGCCTTGCAGGATCAGGGTTTTGATTTAACATATTAACCGTTATCATTGAGGAATCCACATAAACTGCTGCAGAAGCACTTCCAGCGGTCATGCAGACAAGTAGTAGTAATAGTATCATTTTTTTCATATCAATTCTCCATCTTATTTCTGTATTCTATTTTCTCGACCTGTCCGTCCCTGATGTAGACTATCTTGTCTGCATACTGTACCGGTTCGGTATCATGTGTGACAATAATGATCGTTTTCT
The DNA here is from genome assembly GCF_030594565.1 of Methanococcoides sp. NCBI lineage: Archaea > Methanobacteriati > Methanobacteriota > Methanomicrobia > Methanosarcinales > Methanosarcinaceae > Methanococcoides > Methanococcoides sp. The sequence continues at coordinate 20,317 of NZ_JAUVEY010000012.1, read as the reverse complement.
TCTCTTTCTGGTGCATCTCGTTCAGGAATTCCAGTATGTATGTTCCGGTTTTACTGTCGAGGTTGCCGGTTGGTTCATCGGCAAGAATGATCGGTGGATCAATGGCCAGTGATCGCGCAATGGCCACTCTTTGGCGTTGTCCTCCGGAAAGCTGGGAAGGCAGGTTTGTAAGTTTATCTCCGAGACCCACGATCTCCAGAAGTTCCTGCCCTCTCTTTTTAGCAATATCGGGGTCTACTTCCTGAAACTCGAGGGGTAGTATGACATTTTCTAAAGAATTGAGTGTGGGGATCAGGTTGAACTGCTGAAAAATGAATCCTATGCTTTGCCCCCTGATCTGTGCAAGATCGGACTCCTTTAACTTTGATATGTCTTGATCATCAAGCCGTATGATACCTTTACTTGGAACATCAAGGCAACCTATCAGGTTCATCATTGTACTTTTCCCGCTTCCGCTGGGTCCAAGGATCACAACAAATTCTCCACTGTATATGTCCAGATCCACATTTTTCAATGCATCAAATTCAATTTCTCCCATCTGGTATGTTTTCCAGACATCACTGAGCTTTATCAGCGGGGTATTGTTCTCCTGCATTTCAACACGCTCTGTTCCATTCATATTTTCAATCGTCTCGTCTCTTTTTTTGTTTTCATGGGGGTACCTGTAGGATCGATCGGTGATAGGTTACAGATGCCATTCCTGGGGTGGGTGTGGTACTAATGGCACTGTTTCAATGCCACTTTGTACAACTCTGCACTAGTGGTCTTGAATATAAGTATACTTTATAATCTAAGTGAAAAATATGATTTAAATTTATAATGAAGCTTTTTCAAGGCTTTTAATTCTTAAAAAAACTATTTCATTGCATTAAAATTAGATTATAACTATTATTGTGCATCTAATTCAAAAAAATATGCTGTTTGCGGTATGCTGTAAATCATAAAAAAATGCTGATAATAGAAGGGCGTAAAAAAGTGCAGATCTGTCCAAAAGCAGGCGGATGTAGGACAATTAATTATTCTCGTTCATGCTCATCTTTCAGGAATATGATATTTCCCCTTCCCTGCTTTATTTTTTCAACCCATCCTTTCTTCTCAAGGTCGTTTAGCATCATACTAACCTTTCCTTCTGAATAATCGATCTTGCTTCGAAGCTCCTTTTGTGTAATACTGCCATCATTGGATAGGAGTATTTTCACAATTTCCTGCAGGTCGGAAGGTAGGTCCTTCATATCTTCAGGATATGTCATATTCTCGTCTTCCGATAGAACTTCTTCAGCATGGTCAGGTGCTGAATATTCTGTTATTTCTATTTCCGGTTCAACGTGGTGCCTTTTTTTATCTTTTTTAGCTTTTGATGTCGTTCTCTCAATCGCTACCATTAGTACGATCGCAAGTAACAGGTAGGAGACTATTGAAATGCTGCTGGTCTGTGTAGCTGGCTGTTTCTCATTTTGTTCACTCTCCACAATGTCTGAATAAACAGGCATAAGCAAAAGATCGATCACATAGGTGCCATTGTCAGTGATAGTCAGTGGAACTTCTGTGGAATATTCAAGGTTGTTCTCTTTGTATGAAGTAGCTGTGATCAGGTAATTTCCCGGAGGTAATTCTAATGAGTAGATGCCGTATTGTGGAACTATGGACTGGATGGGCGTGGTGTTTATCTCTATATATGCATTATCAGTCGGTTCGAACGTGTCCCATTCATAAACCACTCCATGTATGGTGGCAGTGCTATCCGCACCTGCTAATGGCATTGATGCCAGGATGATGGCTATCCAGAATATAAGTGTGATGGGCTTCATTTTTTATTTAAGTGGTTTGACGTTTACTGGCAAATCCATGTTTCATCCATTCCATTGGAATTGTTCCATTTCCTTCTTCGTAACTGTAGGTCCCGTTTCCGGATAGTGCTGCAAAGCCATCTCCTATGGCCTTGAAATTAATACTCTGTCCGCGTACCATCACTATGGTGGATGTTCCGGTGATGTCCATTGTGCCGTTTACATTGCGGTAAGCCACGATTTTAGGATCGATATTGCTTTCCGGTTTATATTCTCCATCGATGAAAATGATCTTGTCATTATTTTCATCCCTGATAGTGACCACAGCATTTTGGACCGAAAGGGTCATTTCGATGTTTCCTGAAAGAACCGCAGTTCCATTTCCACTTGCATTCAGGTATACTTTATCCTTTAGTTTAACCTGTCCAGGTTTCATTATTCGTTCGTCATTGAATATCTGTGGCACTATCTCATGAACAATTCGGAGTTCTTCAATTGCGTTGAAAAGATACTCTTTCTGTTCTACGCTAATGGTCGTGTAGCTTTCATTATTTTGCGAAAGTTCATCCGAAAGGGTCTTGTTCATCTTAGCATTTTCGAGATGCTGGCGAAATTCTCCTATTCTATTGGTCAGTAAGTTAACATCCTCTCCTTCATTTTCCAGCCTCTCCACTTCTTTCTCGAAATGGTAAAGTGCACCTTCGGATCTTTCGATATCCCTGTCTATGATATTGACAATATCCTGTTCATCTACAAAAAATAGTGTTTTATGTTTATATGGTGGTTTATGTTCGCTATCAAATGGCCAGTAACTGTTGTCATGGCCTATGTCCGATGTGAACCAGATGGGTTTTACGACCTCGTGTTGTAATTTATCCTGTCTATCAGCACAACTGGAAGTCAGTAGTATGAATGTCAGTAAAGCTAAGGTAATGCCTAATACCTTTTTCATTTTGATAATCCTCTTTCCCAGATAAATGCGATCAATGAATACTTCCAGTTCTGCTATTGAAGATATAAACATACTTTATGAAGGGGATGTATTTTGTTTTTTCGTATAATGAAATATGCATTTTGTGAGCCTCTTTAACTTCACAATCCTTTTTTTATCCTTCATTGATAAAAAGAGAGTTTAAATATGTATAAAATTCATTTTTATATCTGTATTATTTATTTATTCAATTTATATCTCTTTTATTCGTATTTATTAAGTTTCTTCGATGATCGATCAATATGATCTTATTCAAATTATTCTACGCACAAAAATATCGATTTTTTGTATTATATTATAAATTTAAAGGCTTATTAATTCCAAATAAGCTTTTTAGGGCTCTAATAAGCTTATTTTTAAGAATTAAATGCTTTAGATATCTTTTATCTGAAAGTATGCTTATATTCTCGACTGCCAGTGGATGCATTGTGAATACTCGGGTATTGCCGGGACACAGAGATGATAATATGAACAATAAAACATTGAAAACAATTGGTTGCTTTGCAGCTATCCTGATGGTATTCAGTTTGTTTCCAACAGGTGCGCTCGCGGCAGAAGACAGTACGACAAAAGATCTCCCAATGATGAAGTTCGGCGAAAATAATAGGATGGGACATGGGATCGGTGGAGGATTTTTCCTTTCTGATGGCCGTCCTGTATGTCCAGTGGAGTTCGAAAGTGAAGAAGATGCATTTGAGTTTCAAAAAGAACGTTTGATCACTTCCTTTGATAAAAAGATCGAAAGGCTGGAGACTCTAAAAGAGAACCTCGATGACATTGGTAACGAAGAGATCACTGAGGAACTTATAGATGAGCACATAGTTCAGCTTGAAGACGCAAAGGAGCTCATATCTTCTGCTGAGGACAAAGAGGCAATTAACGAAGTAATGGGATCATTGTCTCCTCTATTTGAAGATATGCCTGAAAAACTTAGAAGATCAAATGCCAAAATACATTTTCGTGGACCTATGAACGGTATGCATTCAAGGGGCATGGTTTCAGTTGAAGAATGAGTTTCGTTCATTGAATTAAAAACACTTTTCAGTCAAAAATGGGGCAAATAGCTCCATCTTTATTTTTGTGTGTTTGATGTTTGTTCTATGATACAATAAAGAATTGCTATAATGGTGTTTAATATGAAAAAAGGTCTGGCAACTTTCTCCATACTGCTAATTTTGTTATGTTCAATATCGGGGGGTGCTTATGCAAGGGGGAATATGTCTGATAAAGCCGGATTTGGCCCCAGAGTCAATGGATTTACAAACCTTATAGATTCAAAAATAGAGCTCCTTGAGAACGAGATCGAAAACAGCGATGATCTATCGTTCATTGAAGAAGCTGGGATCATGATATTTGAGCTGGAAAATGTCAGGGATGAAATCCAGGAAGCTTCTAATGAGCACGAATTTGCATCTTCACTTAATAAGTTCAATTCTCTAATGGAAAACTCTTCAGAATCTCTCAAACAAATTTTTATGAGCAACCAAGAAACGTCTGTTGCTCGAATTGATGCTTTAAGAAATGTAAGTGTGTCAATGAATGATGTAAGAAATAAAAGTGTACAAATGAATACTGCAAGTGGCGATATGAAGTCTTCAATTCTGAAGGCCGAAAGAGAGAATCCTATTAAGAACGTTTCCTCGATATCTACAATAGTTAATGGAAATAAAAATAAAGCTTCAAGTTCCAATTCTAATTTCTTAACCAGCTTTGTGAATAAAATAATGTCTTTCTTCTAACTTACATTTTTTCGATTTAAGAACATTTATGCAATATGAGTTCAATTCAATTTCTTATGAAACTGAATAAAATTGACTGGAACGATGTCTGGAAAGAACAGATGAGGATTTATAATGAGGTGGAGGGAACTCTGGAAAAAGTTGATATCTGGGAAAGTAAGGAAAATGCCAGAAGATACTGGGAAATGTCACAGAACAAGGGTGCTGACCGCATTGAACAGACTTTGAGTGAGCTCGATCTTAAAGCTGATTCGCGCGTTCTTGATATTGGTTCCGGGCCAGGTGCTCTTGCAATCCCGATCTCAAAACGTGTTCGGGAAGTGGTTGCAGTTGAACCCTCGGACGGGATGATGTCAGTATTGCAGGAAAATATCGAGGAGCTGGGGATCAGCAATGTCAAGTGCATTCACAAAGGCTGGGAAGATCTCGATATTGATGAACTTGGTGGAAAGTTCGATGTCATCATTGCTTCTTATTCGCTGAATGTGCCCGATATAAGGCAAACGTTCGAAAAGATACAGGCGGTTTCCAGTGGTTCTGTTTATGTTTACTGGTTTGCAGGGGAAACATCCTGGGATGATCAATACCGTGCCATATGGCCTGCTCTGCATAATGAGGAGTATCACAGTTCCCCGAAATGCAATATCATGTACAATGTCCTTTATAATATGGGTATATTCCCCAATATGGAGGTATTCCCCATGCAGAGAAGTATGACCTTTTCTTCCATGGACGAAGCGGTCAAACACTATGTTCCGCATTATAGGGCATACACTGATGCACAGGTCTCAATACTCAGGGAATATCTGAAAGAGATCCTGCCTGTCAATGAAGATGGTTCTATACTGCACTTTGGGGATACCACGCGGGTCAGGATGTGGTGGGACAACGCTTCTGATGATTGAAAAAGGTTCAGGAAAGATCCGGATGTATATCCTTTTTGAAAAGACTGTATTCCTTTGCCAGCATGACGAAGGTCACCAGAAAAGACAGTCCGTCAGATAATGGGAATGCCATCCATACTCCCTGAAGTTCAAAGAAACGAGGAAGTATAAGGACAAGCGGTATCAGGAAAAGCACCTGTCTGCTGATCGACAGGAAAAATGCTGGTTTCGCTTTTCCCAATGTCTGATATATGGATGCTCCTACTATCTGGAATCCGACCAGGGGTAGTGCAAGTGCCATTATCCTCATTGCTGCTTTTCCTGCCTCTATCAACTGTTGGTCAGTGGTGAATATGCTGAACAACTGGTTTGGGAATATGAAGAGCAGTAAGAACCCTGCAATTGATACCACTGTAGTTATTTTCATGGCCAATGCTGTAGAACTGATGACCCTTTCGTAGTTCTTTGCACCATAATTGAACCCCACTATAGGTTGTAGGCCCTGTACAATGCCTATCATTGGCATGAAAGTGAACATGAACAATCTATTAACGACACCAAATACTGCTATCGGGATATCTCCTCCGTAAACAGCAAGCACATTGTTTATCACTATCACCATAAGGCTGCCCGATGCACTTCTTGCAAATGAGGACGTTCCGATGGTGACCATCTCTTTCAGTATCTCGGGGTGGGGTACGAAATACCTTATGTGGAAATGAAAACTGCTCATTCCCTTTGTGAAATAATATAGAATGTAGAGGGCACTTACCACCTGTGAAATAACGGTTGCAATAGCTGCACCTTTTATGCCCATATTCAGTCCAAAGATGAATATGGGGTCAAGGATTATGTTAAGCCCTGCTGATATTACCATTGTAAACATGGCCACTCTTGCATTTCCTTCCGCACGAACAATGTTATTTAGTGTCATGGAAAATGCAAAGAATATCGTGCCGTAGAGGATTATCTTTGTATAATCGTATGCAAAAGGCATGATCGTTTCTGTGGCACCGAACATTCTCAGCAGGGGTTCAATGTAAATGACACCTAATATCGTCATAACGATGCTAAGTGCAAGTATGGCAGTTATGGCGTTTCCGAGTGCGATATCTGCACGTTCGTGGACCCTTGCACCTAAACTTCTGGAGATAATGGAGGCACTTCCTATGCCTATTGTGAGTGCTATTCCCATGATTATCGTCTGGATCGGGAATGCAATGGTTATCCCTGCAATACCCTGTACACTTTCCGCTCCAAGTGCCCGTCCTACGAAAATAGTATCTACAAGACTATAGAGGGCCTGGACTATCATTCCAACGGTCGCAGGCAGTGAAAGCTTAAAAAGGACCTTTTTAATGCTATCTTCTGAAAGCATTCTGGATCTCTCGTTCATAGGTATTTCCTCAGAAGTCTGTGGGGTGAAATGAAAACACCTTATAAATCAGTTCCGTATTTATCTCTTTTAGTGTGACTTTTAGGATTATGACTTAACCAGTCGGCACTACTAAAGTAGTTCAATGGTATAATAGTATACCAAATTACTAATATCAGGAAGTTGTGCAATTTTATATGTATGGGTGAAAAAACATCTTTCTCATTAGATAATGTCAGATTTCCGAAAAACAACCAAAATTCATACCATTTCCCGGACATTTCAAGTCTGTGGCCAACGCTACACCTTTTGAACAGTTCTACACTGGTGTCGATCTCCGGCGCTTTAAGGATATACCTTGCTTTCCTTTTGCTGCAGTTGCAATTCAATATCCTTTCCTGTATAGGTGGCGGCCTGGTGGTATATTCTGTCTATACTCTCGATCGTGCACTTGATTCTGAGGAAGATGCGGTGAACAGGTCCGAGCTTACTGGGGCAAGAAGGGATATTGCACTTTTTGCATCAGTGCTGACATTCCTTATTGGTGCTTATTTCCTGTTCCTTGACGGTTTATTGCTTCTTGCTTTTTTGCCCCTGGTGACCGGTTTCCTTTACAGTAAAGGGATCAAGGTCGGAACACATCATCTCAAGCTCAAAGGCGGTCTCGGTGTGAAAAATCTGGTTGTCGGCATAACATGGGGTGCATTCATTGCCGGTATTGCAGGTTGGTATGCAGAAAGCATATTGCCGGTGTTTGCTGTATTCCTTTATTTTGGGTGCAAACTTTTCGTAAACTCTTCAGTGTATGATTTCAAAGATCTCAAAGGCGATGCACTGGCAGGAATAAAAACACTTCCTGTAAGTCTTGGCGAACAAAAGACACGTGACATCCTTCTGGGTATCCACTTATTCTCTCATTCACTTCTGTCAATTCTGATACTGTCAGGTCTTATTGCCTATGAGCCGATGGTGCTGGTCTACAGCTTCATTGCTGGTATCGTCTGTATCGATCGCTTTGCAGCACCGGTTGAAAAAGAGTCAAAGAACAGGTTGTACAAACGACTGTTCGTTGTGGATGGCGAATCGAGTATGGTAGTAGGTCTAAGAGCAATTATGGGAGTTTGATTGTATGGAAGGGATGTTAAAGGGATTTGATCTCCTTTGCTTTCTCTTTATAATGCTCAAATAGTTCTTTTCCCCATTTGACGGCAGCTTTGTCGTGTCCTATTAAATCGTTTTGTGGGTCATATGTTCCGTTCTTGAAGAACAATGACATGGAAAAGAACTGGTCGGTTACAACGAATGCGACCTTTGCTTCATCGATCAGGTAGAGCTTTGTATTATCAGAGTTCAGATACGTCTCTAGTGAATCTCTGTATTCGTTCTTCACCTTTTCAAAAACATTTTTTGTCAAAACGAGCTTTGTAGGAACATCATTTTTGGCGAGACTGACAAAGAATTCCGGATATCTTGGGATAAAGATGGTGGAAACCCCATATATCTCGCTTGAGTTATTGATGTCATCAAGAAAATTCTTATGGGAATCATATATGTTTTCCAGACCTTCCTGGTGGACAGAGCATTCACCAAGGTCACCGATCCTATCAAGAAGCTTTTGTGGTATTCCATCAAGTAAGTGTTCTTTCCAGAAATCTTCGTTCCTTTCGATGGCATCAAGGGTTTTTATCAGTGGTTTTAGATACTTGGATGCCACTCTTCCGATCGGTGTAATGTAGTACTTTTTTTCATCTTTACATATAAGGTTTGAAGCTTCCATCTCTTTTATTCGGGGTGATATCTCTGGCGAGCTCACCTTGAAATAATCCTTTATTTGTGATAATGTACGAGGTTCTTCTTCTATGAAGAAAAGAAGGTCTTTTCTTTTTTCTGAAAATGTGAGAACGCTTAGCAATCCACTTGATTTCATTTCCCTTAGCTCCATAGTGTTGGGTGTACCGATTGCATATATAATTGGTGGGACACTTTTTAAATATTTACTTTCACATACTTGTATTTTTTAAAACCCTGTCTTCCTTTTTTTCTAAGTTTTGATAAAAATACAACTTATAGGTCCGTATTAATGGCTCCTACTCCCATACTCGCCAAATATACAAATACAATTAATATTAAATTTATTATAAATATATACTGATATGTGTTGTGGCAGAATAAGTCCTAAAAAAGAAGCGAATGTGTGCAAAAGCACACATCCGGGATCTGATTAGTGTAGGAAGTGTCTCATTCCAGTGAACACCATTGAGATGTTCAGACGATTTGCAGTAGCTATGACCTCATCGTCCCTTATGGAACCGCCTGGTGAAATTATGTATCTTATCTTGCTTTCATCAGAATAGATTATACTGTCATCGAATGGGAAGAACGCATCAGATGCCATGACCGACTCTGAAAGTATTGATTGCCAGTATTCTTCAAAGCTCATATCCGGCTTTTCCCTTTCATAGATGATCTCAAGGTTCTCTTTTGCTTTTGTTGCTGCAAGTTTGCGTATGGAATCAACACGGTTTGGCTGTCCTGCTCCCATTGCTATCATAACGTAGCATCCGTCCTTGTATTCGTATGCAAGTGTCACGGAATTGGATTTTGTGCTCTTGCAGGCGCAAATACAGAATTCGGACAGTCCGCGTTTCTCTTCAGGGTATGCAGTTTCAGTAACACAGTCCCACTTCTCGTAAAGCCCGATGTTCCTTGTCTGTTTCAGCATTCCGCCGATCACATATTTGTATGTGGTCTCGGTATCAAATGCATCATTGAACTGTGGCAATTCAAGAAGGCGAAGATTTGAGCTCTTATCTTTCAGATATTCAAGGGCATCATGCTCGAATCCTGGTGCGAGTATGATCTCCACGAACTTACCCTTGAGGAACTCTGCGGATTCAAGGTCGAAAACGGTATTGGTGCAAATTATACTGCCAAATGCGGATATGGGGTCGCCGTCCCACGCATGCTGCAAAGCTTCGCAAAGAGTGTTACCGGTTGCCAGTCCGCATGGGTTGTTGTGTTTAACAATAGCAACTGCGGGGTTTTTGTTGCCTACCTCTTTGATGGTCTGGAGTGCATTGTCCGCATCTACATAGTTGTTGTACGAAAGTTCCTTTCCATGCAATTGTTTTGCATTTGAGAGTGCAGGACCAATGATCGCCTCATCTTTATAGAATGTAGCTTCCTGATGCCAGTTCTCTCCATATCTGAGCTTTGTACCCTCAGTGAAGTTCATACGCAGGACATCTTCATCGAGGAGGGTCTTGCTCAGGTACGTATCAATATTGCTGTCATAATTTGCAGTGTGCCTGAATACTTTGACCGCAAGTTTCTCGCGGGTGGTGTCAGAGACCACGCCGGCAGACCTCAATTCCTTGAGGACCTCTCCATAGTCTTCAGGGTCTGATATTACTGTTACAGACTTGTAGTTCTTAGCGGCAGAACGAAGTAAGGTTGGTCCTCCGATATCGATGTTCTCGATAGCTTCGTCAAGGTTCACACCCTCTTTCGAGACTGTTATCTCGAAGGGGTAAAGATTGACAGCTACCATGTCGATAAGCTCGATGGATTCCTTCTCAGCTTCTCCCATGTGTTCAAGATTTCCTCTCATACACAGCAATCCGCCGTGTATTCTTGGGTGGAGTGTTTTTACACGTCCTCCCATCATTTCAGGGAAACCGGTAACTTCTGAGACGTCGATCGTCTCAATACCCGCATCACGAAGCATCTTCGCAGTTCCGCCAGTCGATATTATCTCTATGTTCAGTTGCTCAAGTCCCCGTGCGAAATCCACGATTCCAGTTTTGTCAGAGACGCTTAGCAGTGCCCTTTTTACCAAAAAATCACCAAGTTAGATTGTTATATATGTTGTATAAATGTTCTGGTTGGCCATTACGACCGTCAATTCCAAGTTCACCCAAATTTCACAACCGGGCAAATTGTAACACAAGCACCACAATGAGTGCATTTACTGCTTATGATCGCCTTTCCGTCTTCTATATTGATACAGTCTTTAGGACACTTTCCTACGCAGACCCCACAACCCATACATTTCAAAGACCGTCTTACAGCTCTTTCGATCTGGGTCATGAACTCTCTTGCGTCTGTTTCGTTATTGCCTCTTGCAGTTACTGTCCCTGATGCGAATATCTGTGCACGGTCATCTTCGTGATGCACAGAAGCAACACCCTCGATATAGGCAACTTTACCTGCTGCACGGAGCAATCCGGTGGTTTCCAGAAGTTCCATGTCCAGTGCAATACCAAAACTGCCTTCAGCTGACATTCCACCTTCGCGGCATGGTCTGTATCCTGAGGTTACACTGAATTTCAGCTCACCTTTAACATCACTCTTTGGTATGATATTGATTCCCTTTTCCTCTGCTATTTTTGCAATAGCCGGTGGCAGGGTCTGCCATCTCCATAGTCCGTGCTCTACCCACTCTTTCGAGAGTCCCATCTTCTCTGCATATTCAAGCAGATGGTCATTAAGCCGTTGTTCCAGTTCAGGATGTGTTTCTTTCAGCCTGTACAGGTCCGACAATGAAGATGATGGGCATAACCAGCATCCTATGCGGTCGAATCCCCTCTCGTACATTATATTATAGGGTACGCCGGTCTTGAAGATATAGAGCCAGACGTGCATTGCTGTCCAGTCCTGTATGGGGGACGCACCGATCTGGTTGCCTACCCATGGGTTCTTCCAGACCCGTTCACTGTTCGCTCTTGCAGCGGACTCGTACTTTCTCTGCCCGATAAAAGTAAGGCATCCATCTTCATAATTGTCATTGATTATCTGTGAGATCGGTCCAAGTTTACAGACCTTGCAACACCAGCGTGCTTCCACTGACGGAGGTCCGAAGTTCCCTACAGATTCCCAGAAAGCTTCTCCTGCGTCCTTTGTCCTAAGAGGGCGCTGATAATGTTCCACTATGTCCTTCACATTCTCTATGGTCTCAGGGAATTCAAGTCCTGTGTCAGCGAAAAGGAGTTCGTAATCATCAAGGCACTCACTGACAAGCTGTAATACTGCAAGGCTGTCCTTTCCTCCTGAATAGGACACGCTCACCGGCCGGTTCACAGTTTCATTAGTATGTTTGATGAACTGGTGTGCTTTATCTTCGAAGAGCGCAAGTATCTCGGAATTCGCTTTGACCGCATCATCCCATGTCTGTCCGCCTTCAGGCACATCTATCTTTTCAGGCTTGCCTTTCCATCTGTTCTTGACACCAACACCCTTTTTGTGTTCGATCATGTCCGCACCACTCATGCGTGCCCTTCCGACTGCAACGATCTCACCTTCAGGTGTAAGCACAACAGTCTCGTCAGACACCTGTATATGTGGGTCGGCATCTACTATCCCCGGAGCCAGTACGCTTGCCCCTTTCAAGATAAAACTGACCGCACCGCTATCAAGTACTACCCAACCCTTCATCTTTTTCAGGTCCTTGCCTTCAAAAAGGCGTCTTGCACCGGCCAGTCTTGGCAGGAGTACCCACTTCAGACTGTCCATCTCAAAACGGAAACTTGCAAGGACTTCACCATCAACGATCACTTCTTCCATTCTGTCATCGTAGGGTGCTTTGTTGAGTACCGCTAAGTGCCCTTCAGGTATCAGGGGTGCATTGAACTGTTCCAATGAAACTGTGTTTATATTGTCTATATCATACTGGAATGCTGGTCTGATGTCGCCAGGCGGTGTAACACCCACTTTCGTAGTTGCCTTGCCACAACTGCATTTTTTCCCGAGTACGGGGACATTACAGTCTTTACACCAGTGCAGAAGCAGTTTTCCCAGATATACAGGTTTTGACATTGTAGATGGACACTGGAAGAATACATAAATAGGTGTTGGGTGCTCGGATATCTTAGAAGAATTTAGAGGCAAGAGTGGACTTGGTTGTGCATAAATGTGTGAAATTACAATGTTCGCAGATCTTCCCTTCTTTACGTTCAGGTAGGTTTCCGTCTTTTATTCTGTCGACACGGTCGCGTATCTTAAGCACCTGTCTCCTGTCCTCAGTTCTGACCTTAACTTTTCGTATCTTCCCTTCCTTTGCATATTCCACAAAACCGAGCTCAACAGTTTCCCCGCTGTCCTCCTCTACCAGCATTGAAAGAGCTGCAATATGTATCCTATCGTTCCCCCAAACTCCGTTTACCGGGCACTTTCCGGTTCTTATGGAAAGGGGTGCCATCCTTTCCCTATATTTTACTATTGCAGAAGGGATACCTGTCAGTTTCAATCTGTCAGAATGAAGTACAGGTTCTGTTCTATGGGGCATTATACTTTGTATGATGTCAACTTCGCTTTTCTTGAAGACCGCATCGGAAAGGTTTGTTGCAATATTATCAAGCAGTTCAAAGACGTTCCTTTCAGCAGTCTCTATCACATTAAATGGGACATTTTTTAGCTCAGTGGAGTAGATGAAGTCAAGTTCGCTCTTTACACGTTCGAATTGCGCACTAAGTTCTTCCAAAATGCTTTCTTTTGTGGGCTTTGCTTTTTTGATAACATCTGCATAACCCATGGCTAGCTCCTTTAACATCATATGTTCAATATATCCTGAACTGATGGTTGGCATAAGCTCCTGCTCTCTGTATGTATAATATACTTGTCTGGGACATTTTAAGTACAGAAGAAGTTCCGATACATTAGCATGCAATTTCAGATCTGCCAGGGACATGGTTTATAACAGATTATCGGCATTTTATAAATAGTTGAACCATATAATTGGTTTTATTCGACAATTGTCGATAGAGCGTTCGGTACATATATATGTGTGATACTCATACAGTTTATTGAAGCATGACCAAAGATATGGCCAATGAAAACATTCGTCAGCGTCTCGCTGAAAAAATGGCAGGCGAGATCACCTTATCCGAGAAACCCGGAGAGGCGCTGAAAAAATGGAGACTTAACTTCGACATTGCCCAGACTGATCTTTCGGGCTATCTAAAAGTATCTCCTTCTGTCATCAGTGATTATGAAAGTGGACGGCGAAAGTCTCCAGGAACTCTCATTGTCAGCAAGATAGTCGATGCTCTTTTGGAGATCGATACTTCAAAGGGTGGACAGAAAATACACAGCTACGAAGGCATGCTTTATGCCAATCCGGGAGCTAAGGCGGTGTATGCGACCTATGAATATACATATCCTATGCAGCTCGCCAAACTTGCAACCCTGATCGAAGCGGATGTTGTGAACAAGGGTGTGGAAAAACCTCTTTACGGTTTTACGGTTGTGGATAGTAAGAAGGCCATCCTTGAGCTTTCTTCCCATGAGTTCCAGAAACTCTATGGGTGGAGTACCGAACGTGCATTGATATTCACCAAGGTATCCACAGGAAAATCACCACTGGTGGCTATTCGCGTGACCAATCTGAAACCGGGGGCGGTTGTCATCCATGGGATTCGTGGCAACCAGGTCGATCCGATGGCAAAGAAGATGGCAGAGATCGACAGGATACCACTTCTCGCAACAACGATGGACATTGATGAACTGGTCGAAGTGCTGAAAAAGTACAGCCAGTATCATGTGATCGAATAATGATCGCTTTGTGATCGATTTTGAAAAACTTGAACATATAAACAGGTGAATGATTAATGAGTGTAGGAATTGTTTCTTACGGTGCTTATATCCCCAAATTCAGGATAAAAGTAGAAGATATTGCCCGCGTATGGGGAGATGATGCGGATATTCTCAGTGCAGGTCTGATGGTATATGAAAAATCAGTTCCTGACCTTGATGAGGATACTGCGACCATTGCAGTGGAAGCTGCAAGGTCTGCGGTTTCACGCCATAATATAGATGCTAAGCGTATAGGGGCTGTTTATACGGGTTCTGAAAGTCATCCGTATGCTGTAAAACCCACCAGTACGATCGTTGCTGAAGCTATTGAAGCAACTCCTGTATTGACCGCTGCAGATTTCGAGTTTGCATGTAAGGCAGGTACTGCTGCTATGCAGGCATGTATGGGATTGGTTGGCAGCAAAATGGTTGATCTTGGAATGGCCATAGGTGCCGATGTATCCCAGGGTGCTCCGGGGGATGCACTGGAATATACTGCAGCTGCAGGTGGGGTGTCCTATATCATCGGTAACAAGGAATCTGAGATGATCGCAGTTATCGAAGACACATTCTCATTTACTACCGACACTCCTGATTTCTGGAGACGTGAAGGTATGCCATATCCGGAACACGGCGGCAGGTTCACAGGCGAGCCCGGTTATTTCAAGCATGTGACCGGTGCTGCAAAGGGTCTGATGGAAAAGATGGGTACAAAACCTTCTGATTATGACTATGCTGTTTTCCACCAGCCAAATGGAAAGTTCCCTTCAAGAGTGGCAAAGATGCTGGGATTCACTAAAGAACAGATCAAGCCCGGTCTGGTTGTTCCAAGACTTGGTAATACATATTCCGGTTCATGCATGATGGGTATTGCCGCAACACTCGACCAGGCAAAACCAGGTGACAGGATATTTGCAACGGCATTCGGTTCCGGTGCAGGCGGAGATGCGTTCAGTTTCAGAGTGACCGATAAGATAGATGAGGTCCGTGATGCTGCGCCAAAGGTTGAAGATCTTTTGAAAGATCCTGTCTATATGGATTATGCAATGTATGCCAAACACAAAGGTAAGATAAGGCTTGCATGAGGGTGTTGATATGAGAGACGTAGCAATTATTGGTGTTAAGAACACAAATTTCGGTGAGATGTGGGATAGATCCTTCAGGGACATCGTTGTCGAAGCAGGTGTCGGAGCTATTGAGGATTCCGGTATATCCGGTGAGAAACTGGACGGCATGTACGTTGGTAACATGAGCGGAGGGCAGTTTGTAGAACAGGAGCATATTGGGGCTCTTATAGCTGATTATTCCGGTCTTTCCTTAGACCTTCACATTCCATCCACACGTGTCGAGGCAGCATGTGCTTCAGGCGGTCTTGCGTTCAGACAGGCTGTAATGGCAGTAGCTTCCGGTCACGAGGATCTTGTGATGGCAGCAGGTGTGGAGAAGATGACTGATGTTTCAGCAACGGCAGCTTCAGCAGCACTGGCGGCAGCAGCAGACCGCGAATGGGAAGGCATCATGGGTGCGACATTCCCGGGTCTTTATGCAATGATAGCAAAGATGCACATGCATCAGTATGGGACCACAAGCGAACAGCTTGCGGCAGTTGCTGTGAAGAACCACAAGAATGGATCAATGAACCCGATCGCACAGTACAAGAATCTTATCACTGTAGATAATGTACTTAACTCCATTATGGTAGCTGACCCATTGCACATATTCGATTGTTCACCTATCACAGATGGTGCATCAGCGTTGGTACTTGCTCCTGCGGATATTGCACACGAGTACACTGACACTCCCATCTATGTGAAAGCGACAGCACAGGCAAGCGATACAATTGCTTTGCATGACCGCCGTGATATCGCAACACTGGATGCATCCGTAGCAGCAGGAAAGCGTGCTTATGAGATGGCGAAGATGACCCCTGCGGACATTGATCTTGTGGAAGTTCACGACTGTTTCACAATTGCAGAGATTTGTGCCATCGAGGATCTTGGCTTTGTAAAGAAAGGTCTGGGTGGTAAGATGACCGAAGATGGTGAGACTGCTATTGGCGGAAAGATCCCTGTGAACACCTCAGGTGGTCTGAAAGCATGTGGTCATCCGGTCGGTGCTACTGGTATCAAACAGCTCGTAGAGGTCACTCAGCAACTTCGTGGGGATTCAGGTCCTCGTCAGGTCGATGGCGCAGAGGTCGGAATGACCCATAATGTCGGAGGATCCGGCGCGACAGCAGTTGTAAACATCTTAGCGAGGAAGAGGTGATAGGAATGTCTGTAGCAAGATTTTGGAGAAAGCAGATCAACCGGTATAATATTGTGGGAACACACTGCAAGACCTGTGATACGCACTACTATCCGCCACGCAACGTTTGCCCGAAATGCAGGCGTGATGGCGATATCGAGTCCTACAAGTTCGCTGGTCCGGGCGAGGTCGTGACATATACTATAATCCACACCGCAGCGGAAGGATTTGAAATGCAGGCACCGTATGCGCTTGCCATTATCGAACTGGATGAAGGGCCAAGGTTCACAAGTCAGGTGGTTTGTGATCCAGTGGAAGTTTCCATTGGTCTGAGGGTCAAGCCTGTGTTCAGAAAGCTCGGCGAGAGCGGTGACAAGGGTATGATCTATTACGGAACGAAGTACGTCCCGGATAATGATCGAAATTGAAGTAAAAGTGCGCGCCGAACACGCTCCTGTAAAGGACAGGGTCATAAAGCTCGGTGCGCAGAAAGTTCGTACGGAAGATCACGTTGATGTGTACTACAATTCACCTCATCGTGATTTTGCCAAAACGGACGAAGCATTGAGGTTGCGTAGTGTCGATGGTGGCACACGAATGACCTATAAGGGTAAGAAACTCGATGAGGTTTCCAAGACGCGGGAGGAATTTGAGACTCCGGTGGATGGTGTGGCCGCCCGGGGCATCCTCAATGCACTTGGTTTTTTTGAGTCAGGTGTCGTGAAAAAGACGCGTGATATCTACAAATACGACGACATAACTATCTGTTTTGATAATGTCGAAGGTCTCGGCGAGTTCGTGGAAGTTGAACTTGTTGCGGATTCGGATGTCCAAGGCCATAGGGAAAAGCTCTTCGGCTTCCTTGAGATGATCGGGTCAAAAAAAGAAGATTCCATCAGGACATCTTACCTTGAGATGCTGATGGATTGAGTTCATTTTGTTAAGGGGGAAGTCCCCCTCATTTTTTCAGTGTATGCAGGTTCCTGGATTTGTTTCCTTTTCCGGCTGTAAAAGGATGGCGTTATCAGCAGCATCCACTCCTGCGAGTACCATTCCGTTGGATTCGACACCACAAAGTTTTGCAGGTGCAAGGTTTGTGAGGACAGCGACCTGTTTTCCTATAAGCTGTTCAGGCTCATGTGATTCTTTTAAGCCTGCAACTATCTGGCGTGTTTCCTCTTCCCCAAGGTCCACCTGAAGTTTTAGTAATTTCTTTGATTTTTTGATAGCTTCAGCGGATACGATGGTTCCAATGCGTATATCCATTTTTGAGAAATCGTCGAATGTGATCAAATCTTTCATCTCCTCTATTTCTTTTACTTCTTCTACTTCTTCTGTGCCACTTTCCTTTGCAATTGCTTCCTTTACCCTTGCAGCAGATATGGTTTCCATCTCTTCGGTCTTCTCATCTTCTATCTTCTCAAAGAGGATGGATGGTTTTTCAAGTGTGGTTCCACTCTTTACGAGTTCAGTGGCTTCCATATAATTTGTTTCATGGACGTCTGTTTCCATGCCTATCTGTTTCCATGCCTCTTCCATCTTTTCCGGAAGTATGGGTTCAAAGAGCAGACAGAGTGCTTTTGTGATCTGGGCGCAGTTCTTGACAACTTCTCCACATGCTTCCTTGTTCTCTTTTATGAGCTTCCATGGTTCATTCGACTGGAAATATGTGTTTCCATATGAAGCAAGTGCCATTACAGTGTCCGCATATTTCTTGAACTCGTAGTTCTCCATGGCCTCTTTTGCATTTTCAATGGTTGTGTTGATCTCGTCAAGGATGTCCTGCTTTACCTCTCCTTCCGGTATCTCTCCGAAGTTCTTATGTGTGAACAGCAATGTCCTGTACAGGAAGTTTCCGAAAACACCTACGAGTTCGGTGTTGACCTTATCCTGGAACACTTTCCATGAGAAATTGAGCTCCTTTGTATGTGAGGTATAACTTGCAAGATAGTAGCGTAGCAGGTCCTGGTGGAATCCGTGGTCAAGGTAATCCTCGTCCACCCAGACAACATATCCGCGGCTCTTGGAGAATGTCCTGTCCTCGATCTTTACCATTCCTGAAGCGACGACCGCATCCGGCTGATTGTATCCGGCACCTTTGAGCATTGCAGGCCAGAATATGCAGTGGTGGTAGATGATATCCCCTCCTATGAAGTGGATTATACTTCCGTCATCTTTCCAGAACTTCTCCCAGCTCTCATTATTTGCTTCTGCCCATTCTTCTGTGAATGCGATGTATCCGATAGGTGCATCCACCCAAACGTATACCACAAGGTCCTCATGTCCCGGGAACTTGATTCCCCAATCGAGACTCCTTGTGATGCACCAGTCTGTAAGTTCCTGATTTACCCAGCCGAGGGCATAATTTCTTGCATTGAGGGTTCCGCCAAGCCCTTCAAGATGTTCCACAAGGAAATCCTTGAACTGTGAAAGCTTGAAGAAGAAATGCTCTTGTTGTTTATATTCAGCAGGTCCGTTGCATGTGGTACAGGTGGGATGTTCAAGTTCTCCCGGTTCAAGATGTTTTCCACACCCCTGGTCGCATTCGTCTCCTCTTGCTTCTTTTTTGCAGTGAGGGCATGTTCCCTTTACGTACCTGTCCGGAAGGGAACGGTCGCAGGAAGGGCAGTATGCTATCTCGATGGTCTTTGGGTAAACATAACCGTTCTCTATGAGTTTGCTTACTATTTCGGTTGTACGGTTATGGTTGGTGGGGTCATCTGTGGTGCCGAATGCATCGAACATAACTCCCATTTTCTTGAAGGTCTCATCGAAGTGTTTGTGATATACCTTTATGATCTCGGTAGGGGTTGTTTTAAGTTCCTCTGCATTGAACACGATAGGAGTTCCGTGTGTATCGGAACCACAAACGAATGTGACTTCCTGTCCTGTTTTTCTTAAGGACCTTGTGAAGATGTCTGCGGGCACGTAGGTGCGTAAATGGCCTACGTGTGCCTTTCCATTGGCATACGGCAGTCCGCATGTGACAAGAACTGGTTTCTCTGATGGGAATTTGGACATTATTGGTCTCCATGATCATTAGTTTTCTTTTGCATAGTGTGCAATCATAAAATATATTTCGCTTATATGTGTCCATAAGAGAAGCTTTTTGAATGGTCAGGTACAATTTACAATATATATTAGGGGTGTTAGATGACCTATAACACAGATCCAGAAAATGAGAATGAGGATAACGATGAGCTTATGGAAGAGCTCCTTGATGAATCCGTATTGGGAGCTCCCGATCTTGGTGCATTGGAATATTCGCCGGAGCCTGAATATACGGAGGTACTGGACAATGTTCATGAGCAAGGGGGCTCAGTGGATAATGTTGTTGTGGATACTTCCGAACCCTCGGATGCTGGTACTGTGAAGAAGGTCCCTTACGTTGATATGGGGGATAAAAGGGTTCCATATGGAAATGAACCGATTTCATCCAGGGAACCGCCCCAGTACGCAACTCCTGAAAAGAAGGACCGCAAATGGCAATATATTGCGGTCATCTCAGTACTGATGTTAATTATAGGCGGCAGTTTCGCAGTTATCTATCTGTCATTCGGCGGGGACCTCTATACTACCGATGAGCGGGTCGCAGTTATCTATGTGCAGGGTTTCATGCTGACAGGAAACCTCCCCTCTGGCTTTGGTTATGCTACTTCTGAAGATGTCTGTAACAGTCTGCGTAAAGCAACCGAGGACGATAGTGTAAAAGCCATTGTACTTAG
>NZ_JAUVEY010000177.1:0-3449 GCF_030594565.1 Methanococcoides sp. | reverse complement strand
TTTTTAAATTGTTAGTGCCCATGCTAGCTCCCCACATATATATGCACACAAAATCCCGCAGTTCCATGTCCTCTGTATCACCGGATGACCTCCTTCTAAACTTATTACCTCAGATGTTCAGTTAATATCCCCTCTTCCAATGCCCCTATAAACGAACCCACCATCAATAAATTCCTCAGGCTTGATCACGTTCCTGCCATCTACAACAACAGGCTGATCTTTACCCATCACTTCCTTAACATCAGCAGGGTTCAGCTTGAAATATTCGGAGTGACCGGTTAGAATTACGACTGCATCAGCATCTTTCACTACTGATTCCATATCTTTCTCGATCTCAACATTCGGATAGCTTAATACATGAGGATCGTGTACCATAACTTTAGCACCAGCTTCAACTAAAAGATCCCTGTATGGCTCTGATGGGGGATTCCTGGCATCGTCTGAATCGTTGATGAAGGCCCAGCCTAGCATGGCGATCTTTGAGCCTTTTATTTCCTTTCCAGCATTTGCAAGGGCTTCTTCGGTAAGCTTGAACATGTGGTTGGGCATGAAGTCGTTCACTTTGCGGGCCAGGACGTAGATGGAATCGGTGTTCTCGGGGTAGTCCAGAGGGGATTCTCCGGCTATTTCTATGCCGCGTTCAAGGTGGTAAGTGTCTTTGGTCAAGCAGTGGCCGCCGACTCCGGCTCCGGGCCAGAGAATGGCTCTTGTAATGCCTTCTCCTTTTAGGCTGTCTATTCCTGCACGTACATCGTAGAAGTTGATCCCCCTGGATTCGCAATAGAGGGCGAGCTGGTTGGCTGCTGCGATCTGTAGGTCCCGGAATGTGTTCTCTGCGGTTTTGGTTACTTCGGCGGCGGTGGCGGACATTGGGATGATCTTTCCCTTTGTGAGGACCGGGGAGTAGAGTTCTATGGCTCGTTTGGTGCTGGCCTCGTCTATTCCTCCGACTATTCGGTCGTGTTCCTGTATGTTCTTGAGGAGGCGGCCCACCATTACGCGTTCGGGGGCATGGGCCAAGGCGAAATCCTCTCCTGCTTTCAGGCCGGACTCTTCCTCGAGGATTTCTTTAGCCATTCCCTTTGTGGTTCCCGGGGTGATGGTGGATTCCAGTACTACAAGCATGCCGGGTTTGAGGTATTTGCCTACGTTGCGTATGCCCTCGATCAGGGCCCCGAAATCAGGGATGAGGTCTGCGGGATTTTTGAATGGGGTCTGGATAGCAAGGGTCACTGCGTCCAACTCTGTAATTCTTGAGAAGTCGGGGGTGCACTCGAACTTTTTGGTATCGGTGACTTTTCTTAAGAGGTCTTCTAGGCCGGGTTCTTCGCCTTTTAGGGGGCTTTCACCGTTGTTGATCATGTCGATATTGTAGCCGGAGGATGCGGAATTCCTCTGGAATCCCAGGACTTTCTCAAATTTGTCAACATCTGCGAAAAGAGCTGCTGCAGGTATGCCTACGTATCCCATACCAAGAACACCTATTTTTTTGATGGGTCCTCTTGCATCTATGATCTTCTGTAACTTATCACTCATGATATCAACTTGTGTTATCCGTGTTATAAATATGAAAATTTAGTTTGTGTCGATCACAATTGGATCGTCTTTTCCTGCTTGTATGAATCAATGGCAGCCATGCATGCTTCCAGTGCATGTTTTCCGTCCTCTCCGTTGCAGTGTATCATTTCACCTGTGCTCACACATTTGATGAAATGCTCCAGCTCGTTCCTGAGGGGTTCGGCTTTGTCAACTTTTGCTTCCCTTATCCATTTCTCGTCATGAAGTTCTAAAGTCTGGTTGATGTAGTCCGGATATGCCACGTTTTTAATTCCTACGGCTGTAAGGTTGCGTATCTTGTGAGGGGTCAGCCAGTTGGTATCTACAAGACCTGTCTGGTTATGGTCGAACCTTAAATGTATGGAGGCATGATCCTCGAACGGATGGATGTCCGCACCTGCAATGGCATGGACCTTGTTCACCTTAAGGCCGTAAAGATATGAGATAATATCGATGTCGTGTACTCCGATATCCAGGATAACACCTACATCCCTTATCCTCGGATTGTATGCACCTACTCTTCGGGTCGACATAGATACTATCTTTCCAAGCAGGCCCGCATCGATGATCTCCTTAAGTTTTATGACCGCTGGATTGAACCTTTCGATGTGTCCGATCATCAAGGCTTTTCCTGCATTCTTTGCAGCCTGTATCATTATATCTGCATTTTCCGGCGTATCAGCGATGGGCTTTTCCACAAGCACATTTGCCCCTGCTTCAAGGGCATCAAGACACACCTGTTTGTGGAGCTTTGTAGGGACAACGATGCTAATGGCATCAAGATCTTTTCTGAGCAATCTTTTATAGTCTGTAAAGGGCTCGGTGCCATACTTTCTGGATAGCTCTTTCACTCTTTCTTCATCTATATCAGAAATTCCTACAAGCTCCACGCCTTCCATCTCGTGATATATTCGTATATGGTTAACACCCATAACTCCGGTTCCGATTACTCCGACACGCACCATGATAATAACTCCTTAAAAACAGATTAATCTGATAATAGTACGACTAATGCACTAGATCCTCAAAATATCTTCATGTCTTTAATGCTGGCCGATATTCTCAAAACTGTACTAAATTATCCTGTGAACTACTCGTAATCTTCAAACAACACCCGAGTGTGCAACACAGATCTCTCTCAGCTACGCTCTTATCCACCACGAATTTACTGCCACATACAGGGCAGTTCTTCTCTACACTGATAGTATTTACCACCTCTACTCCCAATATATTGATGGTCTAAAAATATTTAAGGGGGAC
Source organism: Methanococcoides sp. (assembly GCF_030594565.1). Taxonomy (NCBI): domain Archaea; kingdom Methanobacteriati; phylum Methanobacteriota; class Methanomicrobia; order Methanosarcinales; family Methanosarcinaceae; genus Methanococcoides; species Methanococcoides sp. The sequence goes on along the minus strand of NZ_JAUVEY010000177.1, from coordinate 632 downwards.
GGTTGTACTTTTTTTAGAATGAATGTATAAAAAGAAAACACATAATAATTTAAATTGGTACATTTGTGGAGTGCTTGGAGGTTAGTAGTTCACACCTGAAAAGCCATTTCATTTAAGCTTCAAATGCCCGTGCACATCGATCTCTCCCTGGCCGATACGTGTGGACGATATGGGGAGATCATCATCCGCCATTACGTAGTTTATGCTCACTATCTTTATTTCTCCTCTTCCGGCAGCCTTTCTTATCTCGTTGATCTTCAGGGCAACGGGATGGGTCTCAGGGGATACTACGATGAACTCGTAATCTTCTTTGATTGTCGAGCCATAAGGATCTTTCAGGGTCTGTATATTGTACCTTTTCTTAGGTATGCCAAGTTGCTCGATAAAAGCGGTCAGATTCTTCTTGCGGGTTGCAATATCGGGGATGTTCCTGTTCTTCTGTTTGGCCATCTCATCGGATGTAAGGCCGATATCCACAATGTCGCCTTCCGCCATCTCGAACGCCTTTCTGATCAATGCCGTGTGGCCATCGTGAAGGAATTCAAAGGTTCCTCCTACCGCTGTTCTTCCCATCGCTTGCAAAAGGGGTTCGTATGTCATAAGTGTTATGATGGATTGGCGGGCGTGGGTGT
>NZ_JAUVEY010000203.1:0-2552 GCF_030594565.1 Methanococcoides sp. | reverse complement strand
GGCAGAACATACGATCATGCGCGAAGAATTTGAGATACGTGGAAACAATGTCGCACTTCAACTCACGAAGATCGACACAATGATAGGTGTCGTAAACAACGGTGGCGGGAATATGATTGACCTTCGGTCAGAACTCATATTACCACTAAGGATCGCAAATGAATATTATTATGTTGAATTCTCGAACCAGAGCCGTGAGGTCATATTTGAGTCCAATGAACGTTCTGAAACAAGAGTACAGATCGCTTTCGAAATTGAAAATACTAACATACTGTCCACAACATTAAGTAGTGCTTCAGGCGACCATTTCCTACTTTACAATAGTACCACGAACATGATCGAGATATACTGACCAAAAAAAGGTACTTAAAACAATGATACCAAAAAAGCTGTCCAATTCAGAAAATGCAGTATCAGAGGTCATCGACGTAGTGTTTATACTCGGCATAATGTTCCTTGCAATATCTCTAATTGGAACCTCGGGATATCCATTTCTTCAGAACATGCAAGAGAATAGCCACACCGAGAACATAAAACAAAGCTATATTGTTCTTTCAGAGAACCTGAACAAAGTTGTTTTTGGCAATGCGCCTTCCCAATCAGTAGAACTGAAAATGTATGGGGGAGGAATATGGGTTACCGGAGATAGTGTCATCAACATAACTGTTCAAACATGGAACTCATCACTCTTGACACCAGCTATCGAATCACAGACATTTCAGCATCAGACAAGAGAAATACAGAATGAGTATGAAGGGACTCTTATTTCCTATGAGAATACAGGGGTCTGGGCTAAATATGAAAACGGGGGAACTGTGATAGTGCAAGAACCAGAATTTGTGTTTTCTGATAACACGCTGTTCATACCTTCCAGTACAATTTCCGGAGTTAATGGTTATGCCGGTGAAGGACTTGTACGTGCAGTTGCAGACGGAGGAGAATCTTCAGTATATAAATATACAAATGTGTCCGCAGTAGATATTACCATAATGAGCCAGTACTACAAGGGATGGGAAACATATCTGAATCATACTTTTGGAATGAAAATTATAAGCAGGGATGAAAACAACAATACTATCCACGTACGAAAAGATGATTATTTGGAGAACATTGATGTATATATTCTGTATTCACCACTGAATGTCAGAATTGAATAAGGAGGAGAAAGGATGGAGAAGGACAGGAAGATGTATGAATGCAACTGTGGTGCATCAGCCGTTATCGGAGTACTGCTTATGTTCTCACTCACCATCATTTCAATAAGTGCAATGCTTATTTACAGTGTACCTATGATCTCTGACCTACAGGATAATGCACAAGCCCAGAAAATAGAACAGGCTTTCACAATTCTGGACTCTCGTACCAGTAAAGTTGCCCTTGGGGAGTCACCCCTTCAGACAACATCAATATCACTAATGGGCGGAAGTATTAACGTGAACGATGATACAGTGGATGATCAAAGCAACATTAGAATCCTCATTAACAATCTAACGGACCCCGGCTCAGCAGAGGAGTTTAACTGCTCTTTTGGTACAATAGAATATACAAAGGATAACCGAAAGATAGCATATGAAGGCGGAGGAGTCTGGTCTAAATACGAAGCTCGCGGAGGAGCTGTTATGGTCTCGCCACCAGAATTCCATTACAATGGGGAAACACTTACACTTCCAATAATGTCCATCAATGGCAGATCATCATCATCCGGCAAGGGCGACATCAGTGTTGCAGTTTCATCTGACAATAAACTTTCCATACTATTTCCTAACACCTCAATATCGTCTTCAAGAATTAATCCCGTTATCTCAGATAAAGTATATATCTACATCAAGAGCCAGTATTATGAGGCTTGGGCAGATTATGCTGATACAATGGTCTATGCAAATACAGCTCTCGACCATGAGAACACAACCGCGATCATCGAACTCGATGTCATACCCCCAAGGGGAACATTGGCACTTACCAACATGATAAAGGTTGGTGTAGTAAATACATCAAACCCATTGCCAATATATGATTTTTCTTTCGATCTTGAAGCAGAGAATTCAAATAATAATGGATTAAATCCTGCAAAATATGAAATAGGAGCAACATCCGGTACAAAGACACTCATATACACCATTGCAAAAACAGGCGGTCCAAATCAGCTTGAAGTTCATGTAACTTATAAGGATACAGCAGCTGGAGCTGACTATATTGAAGAATGGGAAGGGGTGACCACTTACCCGGTAAGCGGTAGTGGAGCAGAACAATATGCTACTGTAGATTTTCTGGATCCTGCATTCATGATGAGATATGATCCACCTAGCACAAATGGTGCGAACCCTGACTTTTCATGGAATACTTCCGGTCCGATAAGTGAACTTCCTGATGTTGAGATCTATAGTACTAATGAATCATTCTCGATGAACGACCTGACACAACATTATCTGAAACTGCTCACAAAGGATGGAACGGTCATATTCAATCTTGATGGTGGAAAACAAGACCCTGTGGATTATGAAAAATCCATAGTAACGATCAATTACGATGAAATGCCAGGAGGGATCACTTAC
>NZ_JAUVEY010000083.1:0-9818 GCF_030594565.1 Methanococcoides sp. | reverse complement strand
CTCAAGATTGGCAGGTTCTATCTCAAAAACAAGCTGTACCGGAATGGTACTTCTTGGAGTTCGTTCTTCATGATGATGCACGATCGATTTCAAGTTCCCTTTTAGATCCGAAATCGGATTCAAAGCCAGAAGCAATTGTCCTGGAGTGTCCTTTAATTCAATGTCCATTGAAACTCTCATGTGTTCCCTCTTAGGCATTCTTCATATAAATGTATTGATAAGCCATACCATTAATTCTTAAGATAGTACGGAAGCAAAGTCAACTTACTTTTTATCTTCAGGAATTATAATGATGTTGCCCCGCCCTTTCTTGAACTTATCTACAAGTCCGCGGTTTTCCAGATCAGAGACTATCAGACTTACCTTCGCCTCGGAATATCTCAATTTCCCACGCAGGTCCTTTTGGGTTATGCGTCCACCATTTGCAATAACGATGTCCAGAACTTCCTGAAGGTCATCAGGCAGGACAGGTGGTTCAGCTTTAGTGATAGTATCAATGGTTTCCGAATCATCGGTAATAGTACCGACCCGACCATCTTCCTTCACATCAACGGAGAGGGACCCATCTTGTAAAGTAGCATCATTAACCCAGTCAGATGAAGTATTGACCAAACTCCCTTCATTCGCCCCTTTCTTATTTGAATACACATATGCTGACAAAACGAGTACAAAAAAGATCAGCAGAACCGCTACATAGGTCAGATCTGAGATTTCCGCATCCTCCTCGATCAGCTGCGAATCGGCTTCAAATGCTTCGCTCAAATTAGCTATTTCAGCATCTTCGAGGTCCTCATTTTCATAGGAAGGAAGAAGAAGAAGGTCGATTATGTAATCACCATCATCGGTTATTGTTATTGATTCCTGTGCAGACGCTACGAGACTATTACCAGTATAATAAGTAGCAACTATCACATAGTCACCTGGAGCCAGGTCCAGGGAATAGACACCATACTTTGCAACTATGGACTGCGGAGGAGTGGAATTGACCTCAATTAAGACATTCTCAAGAGGTTCAAAGGTGTCCCATTCATAGATAGCCCCATGTATCGTTGCAGTTCCAACAGCTCCCACAGGAACAATAAGCAATATTAATGTAAGAAATGTACAAACCCCAAATAATGTCCTGACTTTCACAGTGTTATATTGCCGGGTTCTACTTTTATAGTTTTTTATTCCTGAATTAGTAGTATTGAAGCGAATTGTATCTCTGGAATACTAAATAATAGGAACACCGAAAATATTGAATAGCTAAACAGTCTAAATATAAAGGGACGGGGATTTCAGATAAAAACGTGAGATCATAGGTTTATATCGTAAAATAACCTTACTTTAAACTTCAATTAACAAAATAATTCAATATAAAGTATTATAAAGTAAAAAAATGCTTTTAATTCCCCAGATAATACTTTAGATCATCTTAGTTATGAGAATCAATTAAAGTAAGCTTATATCCCACGCATCCAAGTTGAGCTTGTAAGTTCATTACATCGATAATCAAGATCGTATCACATAGAAAAAAAGGAAGGGATCCATTATGAAGAATAAAACAATGAAAGGGTTTGCACTGATCGGTGCCATACTGATGATATTAAGTCTTCTTCCTGTGACTGCTTTTGCTGCCAACCAAGGGGATAATGGTGTTGGAGCCATAGATGCAGACAGGATAAAGTTACAAGAACACAAAGATGAGAAGATCACACCAAAGTTTGCTGCCAATCAAGGGGATAATGGCGTTGGGGCCACGGATGCAGACAGGATAAGATTACAGGAACATAAAGATGAGAACATCACACCTGAAATGATCCAGGAAAAGGAAATGCAAAATGACCGGGCAAGGAGTAAAGTTCAGCTTTCAAAGGCCGGTTATGATGAACTAAGAGGAAATTTCCAGAACGCTAAAGCATTGCAGGCCAAAGGTGAATTAAATGCCACAGAAGCAATGGACGCAGCAAAGGAATACCTGACCGGAACCATTGATTACATGATCACCCGTCTTGAAACGACCAAGGAAGAAGGAAGCTATAATGAAGAGGTCAATGCGACAATTGACACATACATTGACAGGCTTGAAGCACAGATAGATGATGTTGATGCTGCAGATACCAGAAAGGACCTCTCCGAAGCAACAAGGGACATAAGGAAGATCTGGAGTGATGCTCAAAAGGACCTGAACAGGATGAGAGCACAGAGGATCAACAGTGGCCTTGTTAACTACCTTGAGAAAATAGATGGTGTTTCAGAGAGACTCCAGAATGAGATCGACAGTTTGACCGAGGACGGCGAAGATACTGAAGACCTCCAGGAAATGCTTGACGATTACAATGCGCTTATCGAGGAAGCTAAACAGGCGCATGAACATGCAAGAGAAGCTTACCAGAATGGAGAAGATGACGCTGGCGAACAGCTCCGTAAATCCATCAGACTGACTAATGAAGCCAACACAAAACTTAGAGCGCTTGTTCAGGAAATGAAAGGGTTCAGACAGGGCTATGTGACATTGGCAGGTGAATGTCTGATCGATGCTGAGGGTGATGGAACAATCGTGCTTTCAGGAGAACTTGAGGTAGAGTTCACCGCAACCAATGCCACGATCGTCATCAAAGACCTTGCAGGTGACGCAGAAATTAAGCTTGATGGGGATTACGAGCAGTTCGATGAGGACAGCACAGGAGACGGAAGCTATGCATTTGTCTACCACAATTTCACCGGTGAAGTAAAAATTGAAGGGTCCCGCCTCACAGTTATGGTCCGTGGAGAGGACATCACCATCAAAGCAGAAGGAACAGGCAGTACGTCCCTTTCAGGAGAAGGATCTTACAAGATCGAGAAGGATGATGAGAGCACTGAACTTGAATGGGCTGCTCCAAAGATAAGCGACAATGACGAAGATGATGATGACGACAGTGCTGATGAGGAAGAGAATGAATTGGAAGACAACAGCACCGAAGAAATGGAAGATGAAAACTCCGATGATGACAGTGCTGATGAAAAAGAGAATGAACTTGAAGACAACAGCACAGAAGAAATGGATGATGAAGACTCCGACGATACCGAAGATGATGATAAAGATGAAAGTTCCGATGACGACAACTCAACAGAGGTGGTCTGATCATGGTGAGCATTAAACATCTGGGAATTGTTGCCATCCTTCTCGTCGGACTAGCACTCTCCGGTTGCGTAGGAGAGCCTGCCGACAATGCCACAGAAGAAGAGACAGCTACCACCGTTGCAGACGAGATACTTGCAGAAGAGGGAGTTGAGCTGACAGATTCTGAAATAGCAGACCTTGAGAGCGATCTTGAGGAATTTGAAGCTCTTATCTCTGAGATAGAAGAAGATACAGAACTGATAGTCGAAGAGGTATGAAAGTCGAGATATCGACTTTATATTCCTTCTTTTTTTCTTTCTTTTTTACATTACAGGGATAAAACAACGAATAATAATGTTAACAAGGAAGAGCATTGCAAAGAGCATTAGAAGTTACATTCGCTTTGCATCGAAGCTTCCGAAGATGTGTTTTTCGATTGTGCCCTCGGCACCATCCTTTTTTTAGGTGTCATGATGAGAACCATTTCACTCAAAACGGGTATTGCAGACAATATATTTGGGTTGCCAATATAAAATTATTTACGTCTCCCTGTACCACCCCAACGCATTTATATAGAACTACAAATCAATAGATATGATAGTAGGTGTAAATATCTAAAATTTACAGATTTTTCAAAGAACAAAAGATACATGCGCACTACTGAGGTAAAACATGAAGAACATGCTTAAGACCACATTATTACTTGCATCCTTGACAGGACTACTTATCATTGTAGGTCGTCTTATCGGCGGAACTGCCGGAATGTTCATCGCATTTGCGTTCGCACTTATGCTGAACTTCGGCAGTTATTGGTACAGTGACAAGATAGTCCTGAAGATGTACCACGCTAAAGAAGTGACAGAGTACGAAAGTCCGCAACTTTACGATATTGTGAGGAATCTTGCAATGCGTGCCCAACTCCCAATGCCTAAGGTTTACATCGTGGAAACATCGATGCCAAATGCATTCGCCACTGGCAGAGATCCCAAACATGCAGCAGTAGCTGCGACTACAGGGATAATGAACATCCTCACACCAGAAGAGCTTGAGGGCGTGCTCGCTCATGAACTGGCACATGTAAAGAACAGGGACACACTTATCAGTGCTGTTGCTGCGACAATTGCCGGAGTTATCACAATGCTTGCCACCTGGGCAAGATGGGCTGCCATCTTTGGAGGTATCGGAAGCAGGGACGACGATGGAAGCAACAACATAGTTGGATTCATAGCACTTGCAATACTGGCACCGTTGGCAGCAACTATCATACAGTTTGCAATATCACGTTCACGTGAGTTCGGTGCAGATGCAGAAGGAGCACGCATTTCACAGAAACCTTGGGCACTTGCCAGTGCACTCTCTAAACTTGAATCTGGAGCACAGAACTACCAGCCAAGAAAGAACGATGTTCAGCCATCCCAGAACACAGCACATATGTTCATCGTCAATCCCCTAAGAGGAAGCTCATTGATGAAGTTGTTCAGGACACATCCGGCCACAGAGGAAAGGATACGCCGCCTGAACGAGATGTGAAAATTTAGAACCTGAAAAGGTCTACCTGGCCAGGATCGGTCAGGTGTATTATTTTTATTCCGGAATATTCAAGAACCTTTGACAAATGGTATCGATGGCAATCCTTCGGATTTTTTTCAGCACACATAAGAACAATACCGGAACCCGCTTTATTGACAGCCTCTATTTTATCCACTAAACGAGAGTAATATTTACTGAACTCATCGGTCTTTGTATAATCCATATAGCTTCCATTCCTAAGACCCCCAAGTCCCGGGCAATGAGAATAGACAATATTGTTCTTGGGAAGCACTATCTCGAGGTTCTCCTTATTGAAATCCTCGTGCACCGAATGCGGATAACTGCGAATATCCACCAAATGAACGATATTGAAACTTTGCACCATATCAATAAGATATTCAAGAGACCTGTTACCATAGCCTATGGTATAGCAGAAAGTACCGTCTTCCATTGTGGCTACTGAATGGATTGGAAGCTTATTACTTTTTCTATCTTATGTCACTCAACGATGCTCTTTTAAAAAAGGGTTCATCGAACATAAGATCAATAACCACATCAATGCAAGCCCTTACTTTATCAGAAAGAACAAACGAGATATCATCCACCTGACCGATCTCAATTCCAAATAGAACAATAGAATCAGGCATTTTCTGAACGTGCTCCGCTATGGAAAGCACATCCACAATACCGACATCATGGATGGTGAACATACCATCACGAACGTATTCTTTTAGATCGTTCAGTTCAAACCTGTGTACGGAACCGATATCCCCATTGCTTTTGATCGCATCCACTATGATAACGTGATCCGATCCTTCCAAAAAGTTCAGCATATCAAGACCACAAACACCCATATCGATCAGTTCAATATCATTCGGCAGGTCAGAATACATATTTTTTAATTTATCAATAACATGGACACCAATCCCATCATCCCCCATGAGAGGATTGCCACAGCCGAATATGCGGATCATAGGATCATTCCAAAGAATCTCTTTCTGCATCAATGAGCTCAACATAGTCCGGATCAGAAAGATCCTCTTTACCGGTCAGGAATACTGCCTTATAATATTTCCATACCTTTGGATCAAATTCCACAATGCCCACATGAACTATCAATTCCACTATGAAGAAATATGACATGAGCAAATGTATAACTCGAATAAATGCCAGAGCACTCATATTCAAAGAAGGGGCGATCATTTCACTGGCCGACAGTAACCATTCACTTACCGACAATCCGAAAATAGCCCATTGGAGATCATAAAGAACGAACCCTGAAAAGGCAATGAACATGACCGCACCACCTTCAAAGAAAAGCATAAACTGGGTTACCGGATGTAATTTATCAATATAGCCCCGACGTTTGACATTATATATCGTAAATGCCGGATACCCACCTTTCCCCAAATAATTGAGGAATATCTGCTTCATTCTCCTGATATCCGTTGGCCCGAATAGATACCTATGCGATATGTGGGATATTTTATGGAGAAACATATTGTGAGTCCCGGTTGCACACATGGGACAACGAGGGCATTCGGTCATCAGGACATTGTATGGAATAATGATCCAGTTCACAAACAAAAATAAAACCGCTGCAAACAGATGAATAACTAGGGCAATGTGATAGGTCATGAAATCCCATCCCATATAGATCTTAAATCCCGTTATCAGCAGGATGAACAAAGAGACAAGATGAACAAAGTGTGCCAGTCGCTCTAAAAATGAATATCTTTTCACAACCAGTCCATTTTCTTGTACCATCCTGCTCAACCCCTCAGACAATATTAAATGTGCGAGAGCCATTGTCAAGTTTTTTCGTCAGATCGATAGTATGCACAGCACATGCGATACATGGATCGTATGACCTTGCAGTATGCAATATACCAGTAGGATTCGCATTGTCTATCCCAAGCAAATTCTCGACTGCCGATACCTTTGTACCAAGAAGGGCCTGCTCGATGGGACCGGGCACTCCTAGGTCATCCCTTGGAGATGCATTCCATGTGGTTGGCACGACCATCTGATAATTTATCACCTTTGAATCCCCCCCAGCACTGACCCAGTGCCCCAGAGCACCACGCGGAGCCTCCCATAGACCGATACCCTGGGAATTCTCAGCCATAGAAAGATCAGTTGGGACACAGAATTTCCCATTTGGGTCAAGGTCCGAACTCACCCATTTGAGCAATTCATCAGAGAGAAGTAACATCTCCTGTGCCCTTGCCATCATCCTTGTAAACGTATTGGCAGCAGACTGACCATTCTTGGAAAACATATTTATCAAGCCCATTGTCAATGGCTCTTCCATTGCGACCATACGAGCAAGAGGACCAACCTCACACGGAATACCATCATAACGCGGTGCCTTTATCCAACTATATTTACTTTCGTCATTCCCATTATAATCGATCTCATCAGCATTCCGAACAGGATCGGTCACCCCTTCCAAGGGATGAAGATTGTGCTTACCAACATAGAACGAATGACCTATCTGTTCTGTCACATTTCTGTGGTCAAACTTTTTGTGTTCAAAGGAACCAGTAATAAAAGCAGCTTTCTGGAAACCGGACCTACCAAATTCCAGTGGATCATAGCCATCGCCATGCTCCACATCATAGTAAACACCGTAAGATAAGAACCCTATCTTTGAAGGATCACTGTATCCGCCCGACCTATCAAACTTAAAACTGACAGGAAGCCCTAAATATCTTTCACCAATAAGCTCAGAACCAAATGCTGCAAGCAGATCAATATCACCCCAACCCGCAACATGTGAAAAATCATTTGAGATCAAAGACTTTTCTACAAGCTCCTGCAGGTGTTCGATCAAAAAATCCACTGCACGTTGAGGAGATGATGCCCTGAATGTGTTATCCAGCCAGGTCCTATGATCCACTCCGAGAGTGGAACCATCGATAAAATCCATGACGTGATGATAATATGAAGTCAATTTGCCAATATCTGCAACCGTTGGTTTGTACGTGACACCACCAACTACGGATGACATCTGGTGAGGCATTTTACCGGCAATGAGAGCTATGGCTTCCTGAAGTCTTTTCTTTTCCTTTATAGCATTTAGATACGCATTGCCCGGAGGAATAGATACACCATTAAGCCGATAGCTTATCGGAGCAAATCTATAAAGAAGTTCTTTCCACAATGCAGCCCCGGTATCACCAATCGTGGCCAATACATCTCTATAAGCAGGGTTCACGATATCCGGCAACCATAATACATAAATATGGGTTGCATGGCTGGCTATCATATTAAGGGACTGTATAATATTCCTTGCAACAAGTGCATCTTTTGGAACTTGATCTGCGATCCCAAAAAGATCATCAAGAGCATTGGCAGATGCCATTGCATGAGAAGTAGGACAGACGCCACATACCCTTTGAGTAATGCGTGCAGCATCCCGTGGATCTCGGTTCAATAATATACGTTCAAATCCCCTGAAAAGCATACCTGCACTTTGTATATCTGAGATCACCCCTTGCTCATTTACTTCTGCAGATAAACGAAAATGCCCTTCAATACGTGTTAATGGATCTACAACAACCCGGGTCATACTCCACCCTCCTTTTCATCATCCTTATCAACAACGATCCTACGAACAGCGTGAGCGGCACCAGCAAGTATTGCGGCACCAACCCCCACTTTAGCAAGAGAATCTGCATTCATTCCAAATAAAATAGGCTTATCTTCGGCCTCTTCATAAAAAGGAGAAGAACTGTCGGGGAAACCCGGTTCGCAGCAGGAGATGCACGGCGACCCTGCCTGAGTACACATATTTACGGAACCATTCCATTTGCGAAGAGCACAATCCGAATGAGTGTAAGGTCCCTTGCAACCAAGTTTCCATAGACAACCATCCCCTGAAAGGTCGGTATCCAGTTTCCCGACATCGTAAAATCCCCTGCGTGGGCAATTATCATGCAGCGTGTGGTCGGCAGGGAAGAAAACAAGAGGACGATCATATTTATCCAGAACAGCATCAAGGTCATCAGGGACCCTTATCTTTCCAAGTATCACAGCAGCAAGTGTCAGAAGCATCCAATCCGGATGGGCAGGACAGCCCGGCACATTTATAACCGGTTTGCTAATGCCAAGCTCAGTAAGCATTCCTTTTGAAGGGTCTTCTTTTAGGAAGGAAACCCCCCTAAAGTCCATGAGATCCGTGATGGCACTATCAGCTGCATTTACTCCACCGTATGTAGCACACATCCCCACAGCCAGGATCATATCGGCATTCTCTGCTGCTTTTTTAAATATATCTTTAAAAGGACGTTCACCATACATGCAATATTTACCAGAACCATTGGGGCCATTGGCAATTGAACCTTCGACCACGAGTATATATCCGCCTTCCTCGATGGCATCATCCAGCAGTATTTCAGAATTCAACTCAGAGGTACCTGCAAGTCTGCCATCAACAAAAATGCCTTGTTGTGCCAGAAGTGTTTCGTGATAGACCAGATCCACATTCAGTTTTTGGATCGCCTGTACAATGTCGGGGTTTTCTGCATTCAGCAATGATTCCGAACAACCTGTACATTCAGCACCATGTATCCATACTATTTTCGTCTTTGAGATCTCAATCGCATTTGAAATATCAGAATGATATATGCCAAGAAATGCAGAAACCCCAATTGCACCTGCTAGCTTGAGAAATGTTCGTCGATCCATTCCAAGAAAATCGGTTTCCCCCACATTTTCGATCAGATCATACCCCCAGAATTAAGATCAAAATTTTGATCTAATCATATTATTGCTACGAACACAGTTAAAGTTTTCATTTGCACAGATTGTTGCTTACACTTAAATATAAGTAATCCTTCAATTTATTTGATGTGTATTGCAATACCCGGGAAGATAACAGAACTGCTGGACGAATATACAGCAATGGTCGATTTTGGAGGAGTGGAACGAAAAGTGAACCTTGACCTTATTACCGGCTCTGAAGAGATCATACCCGGACTGAACATACTGGTTCATGTGGGATATGCCATCTCCATAATTTCCGAAGATGAAAGAAAAGAAATATCCGAAATTCTTGAACAATTGGAGAATGATGAATAATATGTCCATGGAGGCAAAGCTGCTAAAAAGTATTTGTGATCGTTCAAGGCCCATCCGCATCATGCATATCTGTGGCACCCATGAAAGAACGATCTCACGCTATGGATTACGGAAC
>NZ_JAUVEY010000186.1:0-3166 GCF_030594565.1 Methanococcoides sp. | reverse complement strand
GTAAAACCAAGAATATCCTCAAGCGTCAGGAACTTGTCATGGGACTCGAACTCCCGCTCACTCTGTCGTGCATCTTCCGGCAAGAGTGCCAGCTCTTCAGAAGAGAGCATCCTGGAAAGCGGAAGGCAGATATCAGCATCCACTGAAACTATTTTCAGACCCTTATCGAGCAGGTCAAGCTCCAGAATTATCTTTCTAACAGGTTCACCTTTATTCTTCGGGATCAAAATACACGGATGTTTCAAAGCCATATCTCCTAACGATCAAAATACCTCATCCAATGGCGAACCAGCCACCGAACAATATCAGGAATATCCCGCATGATACAAGAATTTGCTTGTATGTCCTTTGAGAGAACATCCCCCTGCCCCTGCTAAAGGAAAGCGACACGGCAGTGAACCAGCCAAGGTCTGCAAGCCAGTGGCCAATGATAAAGAATACCACCGCCACCATTCCAATTTTATAACTTTCAAGTACAAGAGCACTTCCCGCTGCCAACCACCAGATCCAGAAATAAGGATTTGATACAGATGTGACAATGCCGGCGACCAGTGAGTTCGATGGCACTTTATCTTGCGATTGTGGATCATACGACGTTTTTCGTGCACCCATGATGGTCATTATGCCAAAAATCACCAGTGCCAGACCACCGGCCACTGAGATAAATGCCATCTCCTGCTCACCTATAAGAGCGGTCAGTCCGAAAAGAATCAGAACGAGCACCACAGTTTCAATTATCGCATGGCCAAGAAATACCTCAGGCCCTGCCCTCCAGCCTTTTTTCAGGGTGCCATCAATGGTCACGAAAAGCATAGGTCCCGGCACAAGAGCACCAGTAAGTGCTACGATGAAACCAATGGAAAACATCTTGAAAAGTTCCAGCATGAGCATAGAGATACAATGGTCCTATATAAGTAAGACGATATAGAAAAAATAAAACCGCAAAGGCCACACCAGCACCTTTGCAGTTCACGTTAAACAATATCAGAGAATTATCTCGATATCCAATTCTTCTGCGAGTTCCTTATACCTGTTACGGATAGTGACCTCGGTCACTCCGGCAACATCTGCAACCTCACGCTGCGTCCTGCGCTCGCCACACAGAATGGAAGCGATATAGATAGCTGCTGCCGCTACACCAGTAGGACCACGGCCGCTTGTGAGTTCTTTCTCAGAAGCCTGACGAAGGATCTCCACACCTCTTGACTGTACCTCACCCTTAAGGTTCAGACCTGAGCAGAACCTTGGAACGTAATCAATAGGTGAAGTTGGCATCAGTTTAAGCGAAAGTTCACGGGAGATGAAACGGTATGTCCTTCCGATCTCTTTCCTGCTTACCCTGGAAACCTCTCCGATCTCGTCAAGAGTTCGGGGGACACTGCACTGGCGACATGCTGCATAAAGCGCAGCCGCTGCAACACCTTCAATACTCCTGCCACGGATAAGGTTCTTATCGACCGCTTTTCTGTAAACAACTGCAGCTGTCTCACGAACAGTACGTGGAAGACCTAATGCAGATGCCATACGATCAAGTTCGGATAGTGCAAAAGCAAGGTTCCTTTCAGTAGCATTGCTTACTCTAATTCTACGCTGCCACTTTCTCAACCTATACAGTTGTGCACGGTTCTTGGAAGAAATTGATTTGCCATAAGAATCACGATTCCTCCAGTCGATCATAGTAGAGAGACCTTTGTCGTGAATCGTGTAGGTCATAGGTGCACCAACACGAGAACGCTTCATACGCTGATCATGGTCGAAAGCACGCCACTCCGGACCTTCATCAACAAACTCGGCATCCACAACAAGACCACAGTCAGCACAGACCAATTCCGCGCGCTCATAGTCTTGTTCAAGGCTACGACTGCCACATTCCGGACACTCGACCACCTTGTTCTCGACCTCTGTAGTCTTTTCTTTCTCCTTACGTGCCTTGATCATAGCACGTATCTTCTCTCTCTCTGAAGTATCAGAATGTCTTACTCTTTCAACTTCCACCATTTTATCATTGCCTCGGTTTTCCAAAAATTTTTATGCTTACTCACTTTATATCTAAGTGAATTGCTATTTATTTCACGTAAAGCTTTTCATTTAAATACTTTCGAAGGTCTGATGCACTGACATCGCCTGTGACCTTTATACTAATATAAGGAGAAACGACAGAGCCGATAACACCATTCACCTTACCGATACGCCTCACGGATTTATCCACGACCGGTAAATTGATACGTGGAAGATCCTTTAACGATGTGTCCGGTCCAATGTTGTCCCCTCTCACAAGTAACCCATTGTGTGCAACGATCTGCACAACAGTTCCAAGTCGTTTCATATGCATCTTACCATCAATATATAAATTAATTAGATGATATATATACATACACCATCTTATATATATAGTTTTCGCAATCTCTTTAATAATCCAATTTCAATTCCTAAAAAGGATAATTATCAATTATTCTAAAACCATGCCTTTACCACCGTATCTTTGCAAAGATGAAAACTACGAATGATAAGATAAACAAAGAATACATCAACTACAAGCAACTGAATGGGATCCTCAGGTATGTATAAATTTCCATAGGAAAGGTCATTTCAGTACTTCGCTAAGATTCCAGCCCTCATGATCGCCCCAATTCACCTACACCATTCAATTGTTGATCCAACACTCAACTTATTACCAACTGACGTGCCTAGAACAGTATGAAATAGGTATTTGCATGTAAGTGAGCCATTTAAAGGAATGTGAATGTTGTCGAAAAGAGGTACAAAGCTTTTATTGTCATTTATATGGAGTTAATTGTAATCGAGAAACATGGGTCATCACCATTATTCAGGCATAACTATGCTGATGGTTAATGAGGTTAGGTGGATTCTGATAAAATTAACGAAGCACTGAAACTAAATTTTTTCATTATCTTTTTTGTACATTAGCAATACGAATGTTTAAATTCGATGTTAACTGATTTTTGAATGTCGATTAACAAGTGGTTTTGAATATAATAAAGTGACCTGAAAATGAATAAAAGTGGTAACTATTCAGCCTGCCCTAATCAATCGACCAATGTCGATTTTTGTGAAAAACTATGTATATTCAACATCGGACAAAATATAACAAAATAACAAACAGTAGCCATAATTAGACATATTGTAAATCCTAATGTGTGCATAA
>NZ_JAUVEY010000020.1:0-21651 GCF_030594565.1 Methanococcoides sp. | reverse complement strand
GCTCGCGATCGACGCACGTGAGATCGAGAAATCAAACGATACAGTCCTCAGGCAGCCACACGCAAAGAAAGGCAACATTTTGTCAAAGACTGCATTGTACGAAAAACAACAGTAAGTGTCTTTTTGACACTTCTCTTTTTTTAATATTTCCATGGACACACTTACAACCGTTGCGATCGCAATTGCCGCATTTCTGGTCCTTATTGTACTCACTGCAATGGAGCTCAAGACTGCTTCATTTATGCACACTGAGAAGAATAGTTCATCTCCACCAAGCAATAACGGGGAGAATGGATGCAATTCTGATGAAAATGAGTTCAATATTGATGAAAATGAATGTAATGATAATGAATCAGAAAGTGATGATGTAACTCAGGACGAAGTAAAATAAAAAAGGCATCCCTGGGGGATACCGTCCGAATTTACTTTGGTTCTTCTTTTTCACGTGGCATTGCCAGTATCTCACGAACCTGCATGTTGAAGAAATTCTGTGAATGTGCTGGTCTTACAACAAGTGCTACATCTGCACCCTGACGTGTACCACCAATGGCGATAACCTCTGTATCCTTTGATACGGGTATATGGCCTGAATCTGCAGCCATCATCACAACTTCAAGGGCTACCTTGAAACCTTTGCCAAAGACCGCACGCAGCGTATCGGAGATCACATCTGCACGACTTGCACCGCCCAGTCTATTTGAAATGGCACGCTCTACACCTGAGAACATATGTGACTGTGTTGTAACAATTACTCCCATTTCCTGAAGTTTCTTTAAATTATCCTCATCCATCTCCCACTTTCCATCTTCTCGGAGTCCATATTGATGAGTGACAGCGATCACCTTCACATTTTTACCCTTTACTGCTTCTGCCATCTTCAATGCAGTATGGCCTTCAGTACTTGAAAGTACGATATATTCGATCCCTAGCTCTTCAGCCCTGGCAGCCGCTACTTTCACAACATCATCGGTATTCTGTTTACCAACATCATCAAAATATAGTATAGATCTTTCCATAATATTCCTCCATTATTTGTATGCATCTTTGTTATTTGCATCTATTTCGTTATCATTTGGTTTAATTATGTCGTTTTCTTCTTTTTATAATACGATGTACTTATCTATGAGTATCCTCTAATTATATAATAAGTGAATTAAGGGGTTAATATTCTCATAGGGTGATTCTTTTGTTAGAAACAGATTACGACGCTATCGATGTAGATATCATAACAAGGCCGGTAAAATCAAAGGATCCTATCCTGATAGAAGGTTTTCCGGGTATTGGTCTTGTGGGCAATATTGCCAGCCAGCAAATAATTGAAGAATTAAATATGGAATATATAGGTTCCATTGAGTCTCGCTATTTCCCGCCGATAGCCGTTCTGTATGAAGGGCTGGTGAACATGCCTGTAAGGATCTATGAAAATGTGGAACACAACACCATCATGGTGGTCTCGGATATTCCTATCAATCCTTCTGTTTCCTATGATGTGAGCAAGGCACTTGTCGGATGGGCAAAATCCATAGGCGTGAAAGAAATTGTCTCTATTGCGGGCATTGCTACCATGAGTGACGAATATAAAGTGTTCGGAGCTGCAACAACTGAAGAAATGCTTGAGAGGATCAGGGAGCATGTGGAGATCTTCCAGATGGGTACGATCTCAGGTATTTCTGGCAGTGTGATGGCAGAATGTTTCATGCAAAATATTCCGGCGATCAGTCTGCTGGGCGCTACAAAGACGCAGAATCCTGATCCAAGGGCCGCAGCAGTAGTTGTCGATGTTCTAAATTCCCTGTATGATTTTTCGATAGACACAGATGATCTTATCGAACAAGCAGAGAAGATCGAGATCGAAATGCAGAAACTCGCTGAAGATGTAAGATCAAGCGAACAGGCGACAACACCACGAAAGGAATATCCAATGTATGGGTGATCTGGTATGGAATACGTCGCACTTACGGGGATCTCAGATATTGTGATGTCTGACTTGAAGGCTAATCTGTTACGCACTATCGAGATAAGAAGTCCTCAGAACTTTTTCACATCACTGAACCTCAATGTGGGTGATCATATCTTTGTGACCCATACGTCTGTACAGGATATTATGCGTGGAACTCCAGGTGTGGTGGCACAGGTTGTAAAACACCATGTATCAACGCACAGGACCGTCACAGGGAATGACACTTTTTATGAAGAACATGAGTCCATGATGATACGCCTTCAACTGAAATCAATTGGACTGGCTCGCATAAATAACATACTTTCCAATGAGTTGGGAAAAGTCACACTTGTGGATGCTGAACAGGCCTGTTTCTATGAAGCACGCTGATTCAATGACGTGTCTCGGGGATATTCTTTAATCCCTTCTCTATTTTCTTTGCGTTCTCAAGATCGATGCCAATGGGTATCTCATTGTCGTCATATTCGCTATGCTTGCGTGAACCTTTGCAACCATAGGACAACCCGACACCTTTCTCAATAGCAAGGGCGGTACAGTCTCCGCAAATGGATGCTGCACCGAAAGTGTCGATATTGACTCTTTCTCCATCATTATATGCTAGTGCCTGAACGCCCCTCATGGCCATTTCAGGCTTAAGGTAGAGAATGATAACATCGAACTCACCGTTGTTCTCTGACAGCGGCTCTATCCTGATATGATCATATTTCTTCTTTATCCTGGGGAGTGCAGATACTGCCTTTTGTGCAGTTTCTGCATCGATGTAGCGTCCTGATGCCAAATAGTATTTATCCGGCTTATCTTCGGATGTGCTCAGGACATATTTGCCAGGGGGGCAACTTTGGGATGCAGCAAGGAAAATATCTCCCTTGCGTGCTTTTGTTATCATTTCACAATAGAGGAGGTCATATTCCTCTCCGATGTCGCCTTCCTGAAAGGTAACGCAAACAGGTTCTCCGTCATCCATCAGTTTAGCTATCTCTGTGAACATGTGTCATCCCAATATTGATTTACTCGATCTCTGTTCTCACGGTGGTGAACACAGGTCCGCGAATATCGATCTTCTGCTTCTTGCCTGTGATGTATCTCTGGCCCAGGGGGTCGAGCTTGATGTTTATCTCGGAAGGGACCTTGACTATCCTTACCCTTGTCTCACATTCCTTTTCCCCGTTGTCCACAGCTTCCTCGATCTCTTTTGCTGCTTGTGCTGCAAAAGCTTCGATAAATCTCACGCCAGTCCTTGCAGAATGGTTCTCAAAGGCCTTTTTCCACTTTTTGTTGTTAGGAAGGCCAAGAACATCGTTCTCGTAAACAAGTACCTCATTGTAAGCTGCCGGTCCGCAAAGCTTAGTCTCATCTTCAGGTTCTATCACGGAGACCTTCACTTTCTTACCCTTAAGTGTACCTTCCCAGGCAACGAACTCACAGGGACTTGGCTCTGATCCGTGCATGTCACATTGTTTGACTATGCCTTCAAGGATCTCCTGTCCTTCAGGGGTTTCCGGAAGTTTGTCAACGAATATCATTCTTGCCAGTTCGCTGTCCTTTAGATCCCATTCAGCGTATTGTGGTATCTGTGGATATGTCATACCTCTAAGGTCGGTGGAATCGTGGAGTATCATGGCAAGCCTTTCAACACCAAGCCCGAGGTTCATGACCGGGCATGGAATGTTATACTCGGCAAGTGCTGTCGGCGAGTAGATTCCAAAGGTCGCGATCTCTATCCAGCCGTCAGAATATTTGGTATTGGAGCCAACAAGCTTTGGATGGTATGCAAAGACCTCGATCTGTGTATCAGGTACGTAATATTTGCTCCTTTTCTCATCCGGGCGGAACATGAACTTCTCAAAACCGAACTGTGCCAATAATCCTTGAGCAACGGCTTTTCCGTGATCTACAGTGACATCTTCATCCATTATGACACAGGAAGCTGAATAATATGTCATAAGGCGTGATGCATCTTCCTGCTGTTCTCTTCTGAACGAACGGTCGATGGAGAATAAGTGGAATGGTGGTCTGGAACGTTCAAGAATGCCTGAGAGTGAAATGAACCATCCTGATGTCATATGGCTTCTGAGCGTCTTGGTGGTGGCTTGCGGGGTAAGTTCCTTGAATTCCGGGAACACCTGGTCTATCATCTCGACCACAAGCGCATCGGACACGTTTAGCTTAATTGCTATCTCGGGGACAAGGTCATCTCCTTCTACCTCGCCTTTCTTGTAAGAATGCAGCACTTTCCTTATTGTCTCGATACCTTCATCATCGATACCGCCAAGCATTTCTTTTATTTTTGCAATGCGTTGGTCGGAGATACCTACATTTGGTCTTGGTAGTCCGGCAAGGTAGTAACAGCGGTCAAGGACTGCCAGTGCTTCATGTCCGAATTGTTTGTGAACCTCTTTCTCATCAACGATAAGCGGATTCATCATCTCATCGAAGCCCATGCGAAGATAAGCTTCTCTGAGCTTTGCTATCGTATCATAGACAGGATGTGCTTTTCCGAAGTTGAATGATGTGTGAGGGTACTGCTGGTTCAGGCCTGCTTTTTTTATAAGGTCTTTGCCACTTGTCCATGCAGAGTCAAAGTCTTCCTTAGCAGCTTTCTTTATGGATTCAGGATCGAATTTCATGGTAAAATCTCGTTATTTTTAATAGTGTGCTCGTAATCGTTAGCTCAGGTATAAAGATGTATCAACACATTTTATAGTTACGTTCGATGAACAGCCCGTAAGGTCATTGAATGGGTGTTATCGATCAAAAATATTCAGTGTATTGAATATCTGCAAATAAAAAGATAAGAAAAGATCTGATCGTCAGATCAGAATGTTCTTTGTTGTATCGTAAACGATCACTCGTCAACAGGGATGGTCTCGAGCTGACTTGCGACATTCCATATAAGTGTCCTTGTATGTAATGGAATGTTTGGGTCGTTGCTGATATCTTCCAATATGGAAATACTGGATGATGTTCTCAGGAAAAGGGGTTCTGCTTCGTTTTTCAAAGTTGCAAGGATGTCGTTTGCGGAACGTCTGATATTCCTTGGTACGGAATTGTCGTTCGCTATATGTTCTAACACCTGTGTGCATTGTTTAATGACGTCTTCAGGTTCGCTGGCACCTAACATTTGGATCACCTTAATAATGGTTTAATGATAAAATAAGAATTTATGTTGTATTACCCCTAACTATTATATCCTATAAAAAGACTTTCATTCATGCAGTGATCAAAGGTGAACAAATGAGCGATAGTGACGATAAAATAAAACAGATATCAAGATTGCTGGAAATGGGCGGTACTATGCTTGCACAGCATTGTACTACATGTGGTGCTCCAATGTTCAGGTACCAGGGAGAAGTACTTTGCCCAATATGTCAGGACAGCAATGCGAATTCCGGTCAACAGCAAAATGCAGGACAACAGGTTGTATTAGCAAGAAATGAAATTAAAGAAGTTCCTCAGGCAGGTGGCATTGCCAGCTCTCCCGAAGCTCCTGTACGACAACCGCTGGTTCGTTCTGAAGAACTTTCTCATGATGATATGCCAGGGCAAATTTCGGCAGCAGTTCCTATCGAAGGTCTGAATTCAGTTGCAGAAAGCCTGAAATTGAAAATTGGGCACATTGCCGGTCTGCTTCAGGTCGAGACCGATCCTCGCAGGATGGAGGAATATCTCGATATTATAGATAGATGTCTTGACATCCTTGAAAGACTGAAATAAGCTTCTTAAAAACAGAATTCTCATAAAACGATAGTAGAAAACCGGTATTTCCGGTTGCTCTTTCTTTTTCAATTTTTATATTTGCTGCTAAGTATTTCCCGCATCTTTCCTGCGGTCTTCGGTCCAATGTTCTTTACTTCCTTCAACTCCTCAAGCTCTGCTTTCATAACATCTTCCACGGTTCCGAAGTGTTCAAGGAGATTCTTTGCAGCATTCGGTCCGATGTCACTGATGGATGATACTATGTATTCCTGTTGTTGTGATAACAGCATTGAAGATTTTTTTCCGTGTATGCTGGTACTGCGTTTTTCATCGATCTGTTCTCTCTTTGCTAGTATGCCTATCAGGGATGCTGTGTCTTCTGCATCTCTTGTGTGAAGTATGGACACTCCAAAGTCCAGTGCCAATGAAGCAAGTGTTCCGTGGATAGCTTTGGGGTTGATCATCCTTGTGGTGAACAAACCTTCTCCTTCGATGATAAGTATGGGCTTTTCATAAGCTCCTGCAAGGTCGGATATCTGCCTGAATATATTGCGGTCAAGCAGGGAATTGACAAGGTCTTCGGCACTCTTGCGCTCGATTGCCACCCGGTCGCTTACAATATAATCTCCTACCTCAAGTGTTTTTACAACGATGTTAAGCCCAAGTTTCTCAAGACTGCGTGCAACGGTGCTTCTGATCTCTCTCTGGTCGAGGACTACCGTCACTTCCTCGTCAGAGAAGTCTGAAAGCCCGGTCTGTTGTTCCTTCCCACCCCTAAACTCACTTGCAATGTCGGTCTTGTCATTTTCAGCGTTTGCTCTATTCAACTCTGACATATTCTCCTGCCATTGCTGCATATTGCTCTGCATACGCTTTTCTTTATGTGCACAGCTCCAGTAGTATGTTTCGTCCCGGGTTCCTTTTGTAACAAGTACTACTACACGTCCTTCGTGTTTTCTTCCTGTCCTGCCTTTTCTCTGTATGCTTCTTATCTCGGAAGGGACCGGTTCATAGAACAGCACCAGATCGGTAGCTGGGATATCAAGTCCTTCTTCTGCAACGGATGTTGCCACAAGGACATTATATTCTCCAGCCTTGAACTTCTCTATGATCTCGACCTGTTGTTTTTGGGTAAGCCCCTTGTCCTTGAACTTGGAACTTTGTCCCACAAATTTGACAGGCCTTATATCTTCTATTTCGGAGAGGGCGTTCGTCACCATTTCAGAGGTATCGCGATAGTTCGTAAAGACGATCACACGGGAGTCGGGTTTGCCATTTAGTTCCTTTGAGACAATATCTTTTACAACGGCAAGTTTCGGATGTTCTGTGGTGCATTCCTCGAGCCTTTTGTACAACTGTCTCATATAAAGGTCATCAGAAAGCCTTTTTGAAGCCTTACTTCCTGTTCTGGAAGTGGCCTCGTTCTCAAGTCGGGCTGTATATTTTTTAAGTGCTTCGATGCCCTGTGTTTCTACTATCTCCACAGCATGACTTACCTTCATGACTTCTGCAAGGATCGATAGGGCGCTGTAGACTGCAGGTTCGGCCATTTCTCGGATCTGTCCCTGTAATTTTTTCTGAAGCCCGAGCAGGTCCATCTTTGAAGTTTTCTTGCCGTATGGGATGGAATATCCAAGTTCGGTCAGTTTTTGGAATCTGTCCTCGAGGACCTTTTCCAGAAGGGTTTTCAGCTCCTTCATCTCAGAAGGTAGTATCACATGATTCCATTCGACCTCTTTTTTATGGATATAGGGTATTACATCAGGGTCTGTTTCTGTTTTTATCGCAACTGAACGAATGTAAAGGTTCGTGCATACCTCACTTATCTTCTCATCAGAACTTCCCGGACTTGCAGTTATCGCAAGGCAGTGTGGGTTTTTGGCATCCTCGAAATATCTTTCGGCTATATATGTATAAGCATAATTGCCAACAGCTCGATGTGCTTCATCAAATGTAATGTGGGAGACATCTTCCAGGCTTATGCGCTTGGTAAGGATGTCGTTCTCAATGACCTGCGGGGTAGAAATGATAACTTTTCCCTTCTTCCAGAGCTCTTCTCTTTTTTCAGGCGCTACTGCACCTGTAAAGGTCAGTATTTCATCTTCCGGGATGTTCAGTGTGGATCTCAAAAAAGCGGCATGCTGTTCTACAAGGGGTTTTGTGGGGGATAGAATGAGTGCTTTTCCGCCTGTCTTTTGCAGGCGTGAAGCTATGACAAGAAGGGCGACTATAGTTTTTCCAAGACCTGTTGGCAGCACTACCAGTGTTGGTGCTGATAGTGCCTTTCCGGCAAGGTCAAGCTGATACAATCGCTGTTCGACTGTATCAGGTTTGACCAGTGGGTGCTTAATGTGTTCGCTCATATTTACTATAGGTTCGAAATTTGCTTGAGGCAATACTGTTCTTAACCCTTTTAAATATGAGGCAAGCGGGGTGAAAGTATTAGATGCTCACGCCCGCATTTTCAAGGTTCAGTTTTCCATAGACAAGGTCGTAGATCGAGTCCTCGATACCTTCTACAGATGCTCTGACCTGTTTCATTGTATCGCGGTCCCTTATGGTGACGGAATTGTCTTCAAGGGTATCGTAATCGATGGTGATGGAATATGGAGTTCCAATCTCATCGTTCCTGCGGTAGCGGCGACCGATTGCTCTTGAATCATCGTAGGCAACAAGTAAGCCTCTTTCACGAAGTTTCTGTGCTATCGCCTTTGCAGGCTCGATAAGCTCATCCCTTGTAAGGAGGGGGAGGATGGCAACCTGTACAGGTGCAACTTCGTTCCTGAACCTGAGGACCATCCTTTCCTCTTCCTCCTCGTCGCCTTCAGCTTCGACCTTTTCTTCATCGAACGCATGTTCCATTGTACAGTACAGTATCCTGTCTATACCGTATGAAGGCTCGATGACATGAGGTACTATCTTTTCACCGCTGACCTTTACGGTCTCTTGCGCATAGCTGATTATTTCGGAAGGTACTGTGAACTCTTCTCCATTAACAGTTACTTTGATCTCGTCCTTGCTAAGTTCATCTTCACTCAATTCCTTGAGTGCATCAGCAACAGCCTTTGCCTTTCCTTTGAACAATGGTCCAAGCTCACCCATGTCCGGTTTCACAACGAATTGCTCGACCATCTTCGGCTCCTCATATTCAATGTGTATCTCAAGTTCGGTACCGCTTGTCTTTGCATGTGCTTTCAGGTCGAAGTCTGTCCTGTCCGCAATGCCGACCACCTCTATCCAGCCGAATCTATCGGTCAGTATCTCAGCATCCCAGCAATCGATGGCGTAGTGTGCCATCTCATCCTTCTGGTGTTGTCTGAACCTTAGCTTGTCAGCAGCTATGCCCACGCGCTGGAGGAAATGGTTCGTGAGTGCGATGTGGTATGCGAGGAACTCATGTGCAATCATGTTATTCTCAACAGCTTCCTTTACCGTCATCTGCTCGATGGCACCCTTCTCCTGTGCTTCATCGGAGTATAGGTTCAGGGTGACCTCTGCAAATCTTTCGAAGTTGGGGTGCCCTTTCTCTTTTGGATGGGTGAATATCTCAGCTTCTGCCTGTGTGAATTCCCTCAGCCTGATGACTCCCTGCCTGGGGGATATCTCATTACGGTAGGATTTTCCTATCTGGGTCGCACCAAAGGGTAACTTGTCACGGTAATATCTGGAAAGCCTCTGGAAGTTAATGAACATTCCCTGTGCGGTTTCCGGACGCATGTAGCCTTGTCTTCCAGTCCCGGGGCCGATATTCGTTTTGAACATGAGGTTGAACTCATATGCTTTTCCAAGCTTGCCGCCACATTCAGGACAGCCGATATCATTCTCCTCTATGAGCCTGTCAAGTTCTTCATTGCTCAATGCATCTGCGACCTCTACTATCTTGTCGACAAGGTGATCTGCCCTGAAAGCTTCCTCGCATTCCTGACATTCGCAGAGTGGGTCTGAAAAGCCCCCTACGTGGCCGGATGCAACAAAGACGTCCTCGATTCCTACGGTTGGGGTTTCGATCTCCATGAACCCTTCATGTATCACATAAAGTTCACGCCAGATCTGCTCAATTCTTCTCTTTAAAGTGCATCCAAGGGGTCCATAATCATAGAATCCGGCAGCTCCGCCGTAGAGTTCAAAGGAATTCCATAAAAAGCCTCTTCTTTTTGCCAGTTCAATTACCTGTTCATACCTGTCCATGATAGATCCTCTTAAAGTTCGTGATTATTTTGATGTGTGGAAGCTAAATATGATACATTCGATATTTACATTACATTTAATCTTATCGTGATATCTTTTGTGTAATGCTTGTATTTTATACAAAATCAATCATTATGATGATGATAATAATGGAAATCTTTATATGCAGGTTGTTACATTGTATATATAAGCAAGGCTGATAAAAATCATATCGTACCACCACCACAAACTGATTTTTTTTGGTCATTCCATCACGGTCTTGCTATAATTCTTTTCCTTTCAAATGTTGAATGCTCTGTATGCTCTGATTTTACTGCCTTCTATCTACTAACATTGGGTCCTTGTTCTTTTGTCATTGTATGTCAGGATCCCTAGTTTGAAAGTTATGGGGAATGTCTAAAATCTCGATGCAAGAATGTTACGACGAGCTATATGGGGATTGAATATGCTATATGGTCTGGTATTTCGGTTAATATTTTGCCATTATCATAATAATAATGTCTATAATAATCTTTATATACAGGTTGTTACATTGTATGGGATAAGCAAGGCCGATAAAAATCATATCGTACCACTACCACCACAAACTGATTTTTTTGATCATTCCATCACGGTCTTGCTTCACTTCTTTTCATTCTAAATACTTTGTATCTACTCTGATCTTAATTACCTCTATATTCTAGCATTGTTTTCCTGTTCTTCTATGATCACATCTCAGGAGCTTTGGTTAGGACTGTGCATGAGGGTTCCTTAAAAAGAGCCGTAACTTCGATGTAATAAGTTATGCAAAAATAAAAATAGTGCCGGTCTACCCGGCCTTTATCTTTCAATTAACTCTTATCAATCTTCCAAAGCTTCATCCGCGCTCATTCCGCCGTGGATGACCTTTGAGAGGAGATTGACGAGTCTTGTTGGGTCATCTGCCTGGAACACATTCCTGCCCATTGCTACACCCTTGCAGCCTACACTTAGTGCATCGGTAACCATCTGAAGGATCTCTTTTTCCGTATCCATCTGAGGTCCGCCTGCAATAACAACAGGTACGGGACATCCGTCGATGACTTCCTTGAATGAATCAGGGTCACCTGTATAGCTGGTCTTGACGATATCCGCGCCAAGTTCTGCACCGATCCTTGCTGCGTGCTTCACATACTCCACATCATGCTCAGAAGGCACTTTTGCACCTCGGGGGTACATCATGGCAAGAAGGGGCATTCCCCATTCGTCACATTTCTTAGCGACAAAACCCAGGTCCTTCAACATTTCAGCTTCATCTTCAGCACCAACGTTGATGTGCACAGAAACAGCATCTGCACCAACTTTGATGGCTTCTTCCATGGTGGTTACCAGTACTTTGTGGTTGGGGTCAGGTCCAAGTGATGTTGAACCGGAGAGGTGAATAATAAGTCCGACATCTCTGCCATAGCCTCTGTGACCGTGCTTTGCAAGTCCCATGTGACCAAGTACTGCATTTGCACCGCCTTCTGCCACCTTGTTGACAGTTGCAGGCATGTCTATAAGGCCCTTGATAGGTCCTGCACCTACGCCGTGATCCATTGGGATTATAATTGCATTACCAGTATTTCTGTCGAATATACGCTCCATCCTGACAGATTTGCCTATTTCGCTCATAATATGAAAAATAGTGTATATATTACATATCTTTTCTGGTAAATGTAATGTAAAATCTCTGAAGTTTAGATGTTCTCATTCTGGTAACGTCCGCTATAGCCTTCTTCCACTTCTGTGTGAAGATGATAGAAAAGAAGCTGCATTATCCTTGCATCTTTTTTAAGGTCGAACCCGTCCTTGTTGTGAACAACTAACATACACTCGCTCCTTCCTGAATATCCAGCATCCCAAACAGCAGTCTCAAGAGTTGCTCCACACCTTATCAGTGTAGATCTTGGTTTTGCTATTGCTGCAAGGGTCTTTGGTATGTTCACGATCTCGTTCAAAAGCACTTTGTATATCCCTGGCTCAATGTGTATCCATCCGTCCTCATTGAACTCGATTTTATTACCCTCGGACAGTCTCCTGCCTGAATTATCAAAATCAACCGCACCCGGGCCTTCAATGGTCCTTATTTCCTTAAGTGTCATCTCAACACCGTTTGGCTGAAGCTGGGTATCCATGTCGATCATGTTCTCGACAAGTGGCGGATTCGCAAGCACAAGTTCTCTCAATTCATTTTGGGATAAAAGGGTCATGGGGTGGGGATGGCGGGTATCGGTTATTAGAATTTCGGGAGACTATAGTTAGGATAAGATTCAATAAATTAATTATATTATCTTTTTTTGAAATATTGCTAAACAAAAGACCGAAGATATGTTTATATATAACCTTTGCAATCACTCAGCTTGATATATGTAAAGTAAAGTTGTTTTAGATTCATAGTCCTTTCTTCGTCTATGAATTTATGCGATCGATGATACGGTTGGTAATATCATGCAAGATTATTTCGGAAAAATGGATTTCTCTCTATCAGAAGTTCCACATGGTGGGCATATTACGCTTGTGTACAAAAATGATGATGATGTAATTGATTTTGTTTCATCTTTTTTAAATTCAGGTTCTAAATGCAATGACCTTTGTATCTGGATAACTCCTGAGATAAAAGAATGTGAATATTCAAACGCTTTTATTGGGGAAAGGATGGCACTTATTGGCTAGGGCTCATGTTCCTCTAATTTCGATCATGTACTTGTAGATCCTGCATTACTTTCAAATGCTGAGACCTTTTGTGATGCTATAATAGAACTTCTGGAAAATAAACAGAAATATGCTATTGCAAATGGATTCAATGGATTGCGGGTTAATATTGATCTTACTGCAGACAAAGGCCAAATGCTTCCTTTTCTCAGACATTGCAGGGAGTTGATAATCTCTTCAACTTCAGCTATCGAGCTTACAACCCTGTTTACTTGCCCTCTTGAATCCTTTTCCTCTTCTGAGGTCTTCGATCTGATGGATGATCGGGACAACACTATCCTGAAAAGGAATGGTATGTGGACATATCTGGTGGACCTTCTTAGCAAAAAGTACAGGAAACACCTGCGCTCTTCCCCGGAACTGATGAAGAAGGAAAAAAAGCTGAAGGCTATCTATAGGGACAGTCCGGTAGTTGCATTCCTTCGAAATTCGGAAAATGGCTTTCCCATTGACTTTGTATCAGATAATATCTCTCAGTTTGGATACTCTACAGAAGATCTAACATCTCATAAGTTCCTCTATAGGGATATTATTCATCCATGGGACATTGATGATTATTTGATCTCCCTTTCAGAATGCATCAAAAACAAGAGTAATGAATTTAAAAAAGAATATAGGATACTGGATAGTGAACGTAACATTCACTGGGTCAATGAAACGTCATTGATAGAGACCGATAATTCAGGGAATCCAACTCGTTTCCAAGGTATCATTGTCGATATCACTGATAGGAAAAAAGCAGAGGCTATGGCAATTCAAGCTAAACTAGTTGCTGAGGTTGCAAACAAGACAAAGAGTGAATTTCTGGCTAATATGAGCCATGAACTTCGAACTCCTCTGAATGCGGTCATTGGTTTTTCTGAAATGTTAATGCTGGGAACTTTCGGAACACTCAATGAGAAACAAACAAAATATGTGGACAATATTACTTCAAGCGGAAAACACTTGCTGGATGTGATCAATGATATTCTGGACCTTTCAAAAATAGAGGCTGATAAAATGGAGCTTCAGACTGAAAATATTTTATTTGTAGATGTGTTGAAAAATGTGGAATCAATTGTCTCTCCTCTTGTACAAAATAAAAATTTATGCTTGAATATGAGAATAGAAGCTGATGATATTCACATTCATGCTGACAAGCTGAAATTAAAACAGGTCCTTTTCAATCTGGTGTCCAATGCTATAAAGTTCACACCTGAAGGTGGTTAGATAATGGTCCGGGCAGAACAGCATGCTGGCAATTTAGTCGTCAAAGTTGAAGATAACGGTATCGGAATTCCGGAATCTGCCTTTTGTGATATTTTTAAACCTTTTACACAGGCAGATTCAGCTTTAAACCGTCGGTTCGAAGGTACAGGTCTTGGTCTTGCACTCGTCAAGAAATTAATAAGAATGCATGGTGGTAATGTGTGGGTCGAAAGTGAACTTGGCATTGGCAGTAGATTTAGTTTTAATGTTCCTCTTCCTTCTGAAGGGATCCCTTTTTAATGTTTCATTTGATGATATTGCGAACAACGCTGACAAACATCACTGTTCCGGTAATGATCAATGAGAAGTATGTCAACATGAGCACATTTGTACTGATATTTGGTACTAGGCATGCTATTATGACAGCCAATATCAAGACCGGTATGAACATGACAAAGTTTCGTGGAGAATAGTCTTTATCTTCCAATTGAATGATCTGTACAATTCCTTTTTCAGACCTTGAAAGCAAGGCTATGGCAATCATATAGAAACATATTATCGAAATATATGGAGCTATTGTGGTAGGTATCCTTTCAGGAAGCAGAAACATGAATGTTATCATGTAAAGTGCCAATAGATACAAACATAGCACTCTGAATCCCCTCTTTCCAGGCACGAGTTGTGCTATGTCAGTTCCCTTTGACAATCTGTAAAGGACTGCGATGATCAGCAAAGACCCTGCAACGGACATGATCGCCAATACCGGGTCGAAACCGTTCCCATTCGCTATGAAAGAACTTAGAAGTATCAATAGTAGAGTTATTACTATAGTTTTCCTGCCACTCCTTTTCAGAATCTCACTATGTTGTACCAGTGTTTTCCCTGTAAGTATCTCAAAGACAAGTATCGGAACTATAAAGGACATTATAGGATGCCAGAAAAGGACCAGTACTGGAAATTCGGCTACACCCAATCCAAGGAACGTGCCAAGTGAAGGTCCTTCTGTATCCATATATCCTGCCCAGAGGACCTTCGTTATCCTGCTTCGTACAATGCGAACATTACTCCGAAAAGGTACAACTGCGAAAGAGATGTCCGTTTCGTTCTCATTGCTATTGCAAGGAAGAACAGCAGGTGTGCCAGATAGAGCGGAAAGGTTACGAGTATTCCCCATCCGTTGATGAACCATGTCTGAGATGCGCCTGAGAATACTTCGGCAAAGAACATGGAGAGGGTTCCGATCAGGGGGATGGGGGATATTTTGTGCATTTTATCTGGGTTTAGTTTTGGGTTTGGGGATTTAGGTGTATGTTTGATCTTGCAATAATTTTAGCTTTAATGACCTTCGGAACTGTATCTATGAACACCATCAATGAGGCTATGCAGATTCTGGTGACACGATCAAAAGAGCACATCAATTAGACTCCATGAAACCGCCAGACTATCAGATCACTCAAATCCCAGGAAATATACGATCGTATCTGCATATTCTTCAGGAAGGTATTGCTCTCCTAAATGTCCCACATCTTCAAATTGGACAAGGTGTGCATCAGGAACCTGTTCTGTAATCTCCATAGAAAGCTCTGAAGGTGTGAGCACATCCTTGTTGCCTGCAAGAAGCAGCACTTTATTTTGAATTTCAGGCAGGCGTTCATATGTGCCGCTCCATTCCAGATTCCCTTCTGCATACTTTCTAAGCACTGGGTCCGTATCAGGGTCAGAAGCCCTATATTGAAGTCTGTTCTTCAGGATCTCTGTCTGCGGAACATCGAGACTATATGTTGTCGATGAAAGGATCAGCCAATCCACTTTCTCAGGGTGTTCAAGGGCCAGTTCCTGAGCGATCACTGATCCCATGGAGGAGCCAAAGATATGTGCAGAATCCAGTCCAAGTGCATCCATCAGATCTGCAGTGTCGTTGGCGAACAAGGCTATCGAGAACGATCCATTATTTTCGGAGGAATATCCCATTCCTCGATTATCAAAGAGGATGACCCTGTAACTACCGGCTAAATGCTCGATAAAGGTCACATTGCACATGTCCATTGTTGAAGCAAAAGGCATGATGATCAAAAGTGGTTCTCCTGATCCGAATTCCCGGTATCCTATTTCAATGTCATTAACATGAGCATATTTTACGGGGGATGAATTGATCGAAATTGTTGAAGAATCGTATGGTGAGCTTTGATCCTCTGTTCCAATACAACCTGAAAATGCAAGAGTTATAAGAATCAATGTTAGAATTACATTTATTATTTTCATGAAATTTGAATAGAATTTAATATATAAAAAGGACACTTCCATTTATGGCATTCCTTTGTAACTCCGTTTTCACCCAAAGATGTATTTGATAAAATTTCTATGATTTTGCTGGAGCATGATCTTAGAAAACATATTATGTATTTCTGTTATAATTATTCTAGGTTATATTCTTTATACTTGGTCTAATAATTAGTTTTAATATAGTATAATGCAATAATTTTCAGAAACATTTTATATATCAAAATAGTAAGTTCAGTAGTTCTCTAATTTTTGCTTAACCCCATAAATCCACATCAAACGGCACATTTATATACGGTTAAAATTCCCCTCCATGTTACCTCGACTAGAACTAACACCAACCCACTGCATCAAAACTGTTTTACAGCCTCTTCTCGACAATATCCATATTCCAATCAATGGTTCTCTCAATTGCAAAGATCTATTTGCCAGTGTTCTTGGTATGGCAACATGGAACCGTTCAATTCATTCAATTAAAAAACAGTATCATAAGATTCCTTGTGAAACATCAATGAGATACCATTTACAAAAAATCGAGTTGGATCAACTCATTGAACACAATACAAAAATACTCTTACAATCATCACTTGAAACTCTCAAACAAAAGAAAAAGCATGACTTTGCTATTGATTATACGAATGATCCATACTATGGAGGCATAGATGATAGCAATAATCGATATGTGATTAGAGGTCAAGCCAAAAAATCAACGAACTCATTCTATTCTTACATCTCGCTTTGCATTATTGACAAAGATGAAAGGGTTACAATTTCTGTGCTTCCTGTGAAAAAAGGAAACTCCAAGACAGATTATCTCAAATATTTCATAGACCAGATAAAACAGATTAAACTCAAGATCAATGTTCTTTGTTTGGACAGAGAATTCTATTCAAGAGAGGTTTTTTCTTTTTTACAGGAAAATGAGGTTGCACATATTGTTCCTGTTGTTAAAATGGGAAAAAAGTTGAAAAATATTCTTGATGGAACAAAAAAGCGTTATGACACATATACGATGAATAGCACAAAAGGAAAAGTGGAGCTTGACATTGCTATTGATGTCAAATACAGAAAAGGGAAGCGAGGAAAGAATGGGTGTGAGAACCTTGGATTTGTTGTTTATGGGATTGATTGGGATCCAAGAAAAGTCAGTGACACTTACAGGAAAAGGTTTGCTATAGAATCCTCTTATAGGATGCGAAATGTGGTAAAACCGAAAACGTGTTCTAAAGACCCTATGTTACGATATTTTTATGCGCTGATATCGTTTCTTTTCAAAAATGCATGGGTGTCAATACAGAGAATGCATTTCATGAAAGTGAAAAGAGGACCAAAGACGATTGAATCTGATATGTTTAGGTTTGATATGTTTGTTCATTTAATTGTGGAATGGGTGAGAAGAAAGTTGAAAGCAAGGTTAATTGTTAAGTGTTTTAGGTGAATGCGAGGATATTATATGAGGGAGGGAATATTAGTGAAGTACTGAATTTGTTTGAGTGATCAATTTTGAAAGTGGTGGGCCCGGGGAGATTCGAACCCCCCTACTAATTTTAATTAAATCTTTAATTTATTTAAAATAATATCGAATGTCATATAATAAACAGTGAGATAAAATATGAAGATGCTGATGGCCACGACCAGATATCAGATTCTGTAAAGATAAAGACCGCAGTATTGATGCCTAGTTCATCAGATGGGAGATATGGCACAATGATCGCAGGCTTATTCGTTGAGGCGGTAGTCGTTGTTGCTGCAGGTCTGCTTTATAGGCGACGTAGTCGTAGTGGATTAAAATCAGACGAGTAATAACTTTACGACCTCTCTTTTTAGAGGGAGTCTTTGCTATCTGAATATATATATTGAGAAAGAGCATTCAGGACACAATGAACAAGAGATTAGAACGGGATACTCATGAACAGGGCTGAGATGGACAGAGTTGACAAGTTTGCATTCTGGTTATCTTCAATATTCAGATTGGTGCTGATCATAGGATGCATAGTAGCAATACTGACAGGGAACTGGATGCATCTAGGATTCTTCATCTATGTTTTGATCGTGACCTTCCTGCCAAGTATAATCGAGAAAACGTATAAGTTCGAGTTTCCCAACGAGTTCGAAGTACTGATCATGCTCTATATCTATGCATCTCTCATGTTGGGTGAATACGGGGAGTATTTCGAAATATTCTGGTGGTGGGATATCTTCCTTCACATATCCCTGGGTATAATCTTTCCAGCCCTTGGCTTTATTCTGGTATATGTTTTGAATTCTGAACGTCAAGTAAATCTGAGCCCCTTTTTCATAGCACTGTTTTCATTCAGCGTTGCGGTGTCATTTGGGGCGATCTGGGAGATATTTGAATATTTAATGGATGTGGTATTCGGGCTCAATATGCAAACGTCAGGGTTGGTGGATACTATGTGGGATCTTATCGTTGAAACGCTGAGTGCATTGTTGATGTCTACACTGGGATACTTGTATTTGAAGAAAGAGATTCATATCCATCTGTTCGAGAAAGCTGAAAGAAAGTTCATCGAACGGAATCCGCGTCTGTTCAGAAAATGATATTCATGTTTTTGAATGCAAGGTTGCACACGTTTTTGAAACAGAGCACAATGGAAAACCCTTGTTTTTGATCTCCTTGGACGAAGACTTCGATGGCAACGTAGTTGTGCAACCTACTACCAGTTCAGACGTAGAAACCAGACTAGCTGCACTAGATAAACAAGTAGAAATGTTGTCAAAACAGCAATCAACCGCTTCAGAAAAACCAGATGGGCCCGGGGAGATTCGAACACCCGACCTCTGCCGTGTGAAGCCGCTTGATGTCGAAAATGCAACAAATTCTTTCTTCAACAGTCCAAGTAAAACACTAGGAATTAGTACTGATGTGGTACAGGATATATGTCTTAATGATTTTTGGGAAACTTCTAAGGATGCATTTTATGAATGGTTGAATTTCAAAGATATATCTAAGAAAACTAAGCAAGGTTATCGTAGTGCATTGAGAAATTTCTTTGAAAACAATGTGGTGCACAAGCCAAAAGACTTTCGAAAATTACAGTTGAAAGACAAGGAATCACGCGGATTACGTAATTTGCTCAACTTTTGCGAAGATGAAGAAATCGAAGTTGTAGTAGGCTATAGCATCGACAAGTGGAGACGATTCATAAAGATTAGGAAATCGGGAGTTGTGGAGGTCTATGTCACCGATGAAGAAATCAAAGAGGCTTACACTGCTTGTCCTGAAGTGCTGAAACCAGTCTTTAGTCTACTTGTTTATTCTGGAAGCAGGGCTACACATATTCATAAGATGTTGGATAATTTCGATGAACGCAACATCATTGTAGATGGTGATGTAGCTTATTATCCAACGGCTTCATTCTCTGAAGGTACGAAGAAAACATTCCAAGTCTTTTTCCCGACTTCATTTATTCCAGAGCTAAAATCTATTGGTAAGCCAAGATGTTATTACAATATTACTGAAAAGATTCGACACGGTCGTGTATCTGCCAAAACTATTCGCAAATGGCATTTGAACATGATGATTAAGGCTAAAGTTACAGAAAGCATTGCTGATTTCATTCAGGGTCGGGCAGCAATGACAGTTGGTAGTGCACATTACTTGAATAAGGTGCAACAGGCAAAGAATGAATATCAGGGAGTTATAGAAAAATTTGCTCTGTAGAAATCCTCAAATAAAATGCAAAGTAGGTTTTCTACAAAGCCGATATACTATTTACTTTAACTTATTCTCCGGAAAGCTCGAATGTTGCGTTTGCCAAGAATACTGTACTGATTGGTACTGTCACAAGCAGGCCAATTCCCAAAAGGAGTGCACCAATCATGTTGAGAACAAGCATGATCACATAAACGACTATACTTTCAACAGGGACTGTCTTTATAATCTCTATGCTTTCTGTTATTCCTTCAATGCCACCATATCCCTTAATGACAAGCAATGGCATTGTAAACATGAAAAGTATTCCTACTATTGTGCTGAGTATGGATGCTATCTGCCCGAGTATTGCGGCGATCACAATATAGATCAGCATGAATGTCCAGCTTCTGATAAAATCGTCCTTGTTGAAACCTACAAAGACATCAGAGATCTCTATTTGTTCTCCCCTTGCTCCTTTTACTGCCATGGAAGTAAAACCATAGGCAAGAGGTGCAATGGTAACTATTAATATTGAGCCTACAGCGGCTATCAATAAACCAACTATAAATGTTACGAGGTTATCTTTCACAACATTCCAGGAGTTCTTTAACGCGATTTCATAATCCAATATACCACTTCCCGAATATAATTATTTACAAGAAATAGTCTATTTGGAAAGCATATATAATTATCTAACATTCAATACTGGTATCTTGAAGAATCCGCACAATAATATACGCCCTTGCACAGCCTATTATTGTCAATTAATTATAGCATGAGTTTGACTTTATCTCGAAGAAGCTGATTGATTTGAGATGTTTTTAAAAATTATATTTCAAATTACTCTGAGTAATACTCAAAACGCTATCGGCCAAATCAATAAAAAATCGCAATCAGTAGGGTTGTTATGTCATGTGCTATAGGTTCTCTATACTTTTTTTACATTTAATAGGGGGTTTGTCGAAGGGATTTTGACTATTCCCATAGTGGCTGGAACAATTGGTTTGACAAAAGCATACTTTACAATTCGAAAATTGAGTTGAAAAGTTGTTATTTTTCATAATCATTATTACTTAGAGTAATATTAAATTTGCATTTTAAACTCTTTTTAATACATTGGATCGGATATTAATTACCAGCCTTTGAATTTATCATCTCATTCTATTTTATTTTCAAACCATATGCAAATGGCATCTCAATTTTATAGTAAAGGGAGGTGTTACCGAGAGTATAGCTGACTTCATACAAGGGAGAGCAGCATTAACGGTGGGAAGTGCGCATTATCTCAATAAAGTTCAGCAGGCAAAAAAGGAATATCTTAAAATTATAGGTATGTTTTCTTTATGATAAACGAACTAAATTTAACTTTGATTTCGAAGATATGTTTTATTAATAACTGAATCAATAATTTGGGTTCTAAAGTATTCGATCATAGTCATGACTTGCTTATATAAATTAATAAAATCGTCTTTTTCAATATTCATTCTTTGTCCATGCGCAACATCATTTCTGTTGTCGACTAATTTTTTATCAATCAATTTAGCTTTTGTTTCATAGAATGAATATTCAAATCCTAAAGTCTCTAAGATTTCCTTTAGAACTTCCCATTTTAAATTAGATTTCGTTTCAATTACATTTATATATGGGATTTTTGCTTCATCTGATAAATTATTAACCAAAGCATCTACTAATTTAATATGGATACTTGTTTTTTTGGCTTGTTGAGCTGTTATAAACTCTCCTCTTAATGCAAGAGCAATGAAATTATCAGTTAGATTTTCATATTTCAAATTGCGATGGCTAATGTAATTTAAATAATAAATTGATGCATTTTTTATATATCCTTCCCAATGAGCATAAAGAAGTGCAGTCGCTGCTCTCAACCGTGTGTCTAAAGTATGTTGGGTTGAAGTTTTTACAGCGCTAACTATCATTGTTAGCTCTTTTTTTCTCCATGCGAAATCTCCAT
>NZ_JAUVEY010000162.1:0-4518 GCF_030594565.1 Methanococcoides sp. | reverse complement strand
TATAAGTGCGAATAATATACACTATCTTCGATATTTTAGCCACATATTACGTAAATATGGCATAGACTAACGTAAGATGGTCAGCATTATCTAAAATCATTCATAAACCTTTCGGAACTTTTCTGGAAAAAAAGGGTTCTGCAAGAATTATTCTCATTCTCGCCTGTCGAACCTTAGAATATAAATATCAGGACGTGGCTGCTTGCCGCTCCCTCTGCCAAAATCCATGTAACAATTGCTACAAAGCATACGTGCATTGATAGATGCGATCTCAGCAGTTCCAGGAATAAGGCGGACAAAAAGGAAAGAGGGGGTCGATCTCAAGGGATGTGACCGTTTCAGTAAAGTATTTGAGGATATGCTCTTCGAAGACCTCCAGATCATCCATTTGGAGTCCCCGCGTATTTATTGTAACACCGCCGCATCCACAGGGAAGGGCAAAGGCATCCATTTCGATTAGAAAGACAGGTATACCCAAAAGTTCCCGAAGTTTATTCTCCAATGCTCCACGTGCTTTCAGCATATCTTGTATAATAGTCATGTTCTATCTCCTGATGATCCCAATGATACCATACAACGTCCATTCTCATCCTGGGAATATACCCGAATGACCTTCTCAGCAAGGCGCTTACAATATCCACACTTGTGGCAGACCTTGTCGCATCTTTTCCATTGCTCGATGGCCCCATTCAGCTCACTGTTCGGGATAAAGAAATGGTCCTTCAGGTCCTTTATGCTATCCAAAAGGTCCATAAGATTGCCTTCATAGCTCTCATTAGCGTAAGCATCTACGGCATTAAGGATCCAGTTGACGAACTGCGTCCTGCCACCGATCTTGAATGTGTCCGTAATATGCCTATATTCCCTAAGGTCCTCCGGCCTGATCCAGGGGGATTTTAGGAGCTGTTGCGGATCATTGATCCTCAAGGACAGGCACTTGAAGTAGTAATAATCATCAAGCACATTCGGCTTTGGCCCCGGACCATTGGCATGTGAGAAGAAATTGAAGTGAGCATACCTGAAGGGGCACTGATACAAACATGCCTCGTTTACAAGCAGCTTCAGATCGCATGATACTGCGTCCCGTATCGCTTCCAGTTTATCGAATTGCCGATTCACTGCAGGATCGATGACTATCGTAGTTGCTCCAAGTTGTTCATAGAACTCGGCCTTCTGCGGAGAATCCACAAAAGAGAGTACCGAGACCACCACATCCATATCATAATCCTTTGCGAGCATTTCCACAAAAAGGGGATCTGCAACAGTGATCGAATCTATCCCGATGCCGTTCAACTTATCGAAATACCAATCGATGGTTCGGTAACCTTCCGGCGTAAGTTGCTGTCCACCCATACAGGAACTGTTAAGGACTATCTCCATCTTCACGCCTTATCATGTGCGCACTCTGTCTGTATAGCGATCTCCTCAAGCTTCGGCGCACTCAGGTTGGTCCTGCCAGTGCCAATATAATCGGGAGACTCTGCCATATAGACAGCATAGATGTCATCAGATCCTGAAAGCAGGTCTTCAAGTCCTTCAAGATGACCTACATGTGGTACATACAGCTTCATTGAAACCATTTAATCAGGTAAATTTAGATAAGGATTTTGGTTTGTTGCCCCATACCAAAATATTTATTAGAGGCTATTTTCGTTATAATCAATATGATCATAGGTGCATCCTCCTTTGCAGGCGGTCTTAAAGAGCTGGACCAGCATGTCAGATCCGTCGAGCTCTATATGCCAAAACTTGGAGTGTATGAAGGAAACTACCTTCAGAAAGACAGGTTAGAACAGATCCTCGACGAACTGTCCACATGCGATCTTGATACATCCATGCATGCACATTATTTTGCAGACGTTCCAACATATCCAAAAGAACTTGTAGTTGATACTGCATCCATGGGACCCATGCACTTCAAGCTGATGGAAGAATGCATAGCACTTGCAGGAAAGCTCGAAACGAAAGCAGTAGTCATCCATCCCGGCAGAGTTGGAGATGACAGACAAAGGTCCCTTGGCAGGATGACAGCTAATCTGAAAAGACTTGCAGCTTTTGCATCAGAGAACAATGTCATGCTAGGACTTGAGAACAAAGAGGCAACCGACCCCGGCAATCTCTGTTGTGAAGCAGAGGAACTGCTCAAAGTTGTAAATGAAGTGGATTCTACGAACCTTGGGGTGACATTTGACATCGGTCATGCGAACCTGACCTGCGGCGGAGACCATGAGAAACTGAACGAGTTCATCAGGACAGTATCAGAACAAGTGATACATGTGCACCTGCATGACAATTACGGAACGTGGACCTCCAATTACGATGGAGATGAGCACATGGCACCCGGAACCGGCACGATCGATTATTCAGTGCTTAATTCGCTTAAAGGTTACAAAGGGATATTCAATCTTGAGGTTTTTTCCATTGAAGATGTCCTTGCGGGAAAAGAGATGATCAGAGAGAATATCAGCCTTTGATCAACATTTTATTTTATAAACGAAATTCCGGCGGAACGACCAGAACAAGTATTGGCGACAGTTGAAGGACCTTCTGTGTCACAGAACCCATTATCTGTTTTATTCCAGTGTGACCGCGAGTGCCTATAACGATCCTGTCGACATTGTGCTTCTTTGCAGTCTTTACGATCATTTCTGCGGCATGCCCATCAACGATCTCCGAAATGAGGTTCTGCTCTTTACAGCCTCTTTTGAGAAGTTCTTCCCTTACGCTATTGATCACATGCTCAGCACCGTTCTCACGCCAAGTTTTCCTCCCAAGCCCCTTGTCTTCGACCACATGAACGATTATGACCTCCGAATCGTGTTTGCTTGCGATCTGACCTGCAACCATTGCAGCGTTTTCCGAATATCCTGACCCGTCAGTGGGAAGTAATATTTTCATATAATTTTTGGTTACTTTTTAAGTGTATTAAAGTTATTGGAGATCGACCTTTAGCAAATTTATTCTATATTTATTCAGGAATTGATCAAAAACGAAAAA
Organism: Methanococcoides sp.; assembly: GCF_030594565.1. Classification (NCBI taxonomy): domain Archaea; kingdom Methanobacteriati; phylum Methanobacteriota; class Methanomicrobia; order Methanosarcinales; family Methanosarcinaceae; genus Methanococcoides; species Methanococcoides sp. Next base: position 1,521 of record NZ_JAUVEY010000162.1, on the reverse strand, counting down.
ATCAAAAATAAATGTAAAACAAAAATAAAACATCATGAAAAAAATGGAGGAAAGAGGAGCCTTTATCCCCTCTGAACTGTTTCGAGGTGAGCTGCCACAATAGCATCCAGCCCCATTACGACATTTCCATCAGATATGGTATAAGGAATGTTCTCTTTCGGATATGCCACGCATGACCCCTGGATACCTTCTCCGGTACTAGCATCAAACCTAGTTCTGCATGAATCGCAGACAAGTACCCCGTTGTCAAGGGAAAAACCAATTGAGCCACATGGCGGACAAACGTTCGATCTGACTATTATGTCGTCACCTAGCTTATAGGCCATAACTGCGATCTCACCTGTATCGGCATTTACCTTGAAATGAGTGTTTACATTCTCCTCGATCGCCTGGACAGGGATCGTAACAATATTGCCCGATACTTCCGGATCTATCCACGTTGCTGCAATAGGTTTAACGACAGATTCCGCAACAGGTTCAACAGCAGCTTCTGCCTGTGTATCATTTTCAAGACATCCGGGTACAAACGCAACCGCGATCATTATCAGCAGTATGGTCCCTATTAATTTTGAATTCATTTTATATCATTCCTTTATTTTTCCATCTTGTAAGTTGATGATCCTGTCCGACATTCTGGCAAGGTCGTGATTGTGCGTTATCATGACCACAGTCATATCGTCCTTCAGGGAATTGAGAAGGGAGATTATCCTCTCCCCTGTTTCTTTATCCAGTGCCCCAGTGGGTTCATCCGCAAGCAGTATTTTAGGACTCATGACCAATGCCCTTGCGATCGCGACCCTTTGTTGTTCCCCCCCACTGAGCTCAGAGGGTTTATGGTCCAAACGATGGGAAAGCTCCACTCTTTCAAGGGCATCAAGGGCTGCACTATGACCCTTATCCCCTGCAAAAACAAGAGGTAAGGCAACATTCTCGTATGCGGTAAGAGAGGGGATAAGGTGGAATTGCTGGAACACAAACCCCACTGTTCTCCGCCTATAATCGACCATCTCTTTCCGGGATATTGTAGTAATGTCATCCCCGTCTATGAGAATGGATCCTCCTGTGGGTCTGTCCAGCATTCCGATCAGGTTCATCAGGGTAGTTTTACCGGACCCGGATTGCCCCATGATAGACACAAATTCCCCATTTTCAATATCCATATCAATGCCATGCAGCACTTCAACATCATTAGGACCTATTTTGTAGCTCTTTTTCAATCCACTTGCATGGATCAGTCCGTTAGACACTCCTTAACACCTCCGCAGGGTCGATATTCAATGCACGCTTTGCAGGGATTATGGATGCGACAATTCCCACCATCACAGCCATACCGGAGACCAGAGGCAGAAGTTCCCACATTGGGAAAGGTTCAGCAAAGCCCAGTAAAGGGGCAATTAGGTAAGATAGCAAAGTTCCGGTCCCAAATCCAATGCTACCCCCGATCGTTCCGATCAATGCTCCTTCAAGGAACAACATTGATATGACCTGATGATCGCTTGCGCCAATCGCACGCATGATCCC
>NZ_JAUVEY010000068.1:0-11284 GCF_030594565.1 Methanococcoides sp. | reverse complement strand
GTTCCTGAAGACTCTTGAACTGATCTCAGAGGTCTATGTTGTAGCCTTTGTGGCGGTTCCAATCTTTCTTCTGATCACCCTTGTGACGATAGGTTTGCTCAATCTGGAACAAGCACCTTACCTGTTTCAAGCCCTTTACATAGGATTGCCAATCGGCTCAATTGCACTAATAATATTGCTGGACTCCATATCTCCCAAAGAGGACCTTGGGATGAGATATGTCGATAAGGTGGTCTTGCGAAGATCAATGTCTATAGATGAAGAAGAGATAAATGAAAATGAGTATGCAACGAAATTAAAATTCTACAACAAGAAGAAACTCTATAAGAAGATCTTAAAGCAACTGAAAAACCCTCTTGAACCTATTCTCAGAGAGCCACTCAAGGCCTCGGTCATAAGTCTTCCTCTGATGTTGATACCATTCATCTACCTTGATCTAAGCATCAACAAGCAGTTCCTCCTCTCAGCACTTCTTGCACTTCTTCCAGTGGCAGCAGCTTATGAATATAAGATGAGGACGCTTGCAAAGCTCGATAAAGCGGTTCCCGATTTCCTTCGTCGCCTTGCAGAGATCAACGAAATGGGTCTGACATTGAACAATGCAATAGGCATGCTCTTGAAATCGGATATAGGTCGCCTTTCAGGGGAAATAAACAGGATATGGCTTGATATGGAATGGGGAGGCGAGATGAAAGATGCACTGGTACGGTTTGAGAATCGTATAGCCACTCCTTCACTACGGCGCGCGATCACTCTTATTGTAAATGCCAGTGTTGTAAGTGAGGATACAAGGGATGTCCTGTTGATCGCTGCAGAGGATGCTGAGAACATGTTGTCTTTGAGAAAACAAAGACTTGAAACCAGTATTATTTACATCGCAACGGTATATCTCGCATTTGGAACATTTTTGTATGTTTGCTATTCTTTCTCCACCCAGTTCCTTCCTTCTGTTACCAGTCTTGGGGGACAGAATTTGCTTGATGTGGAGCACATAAAGACGACGATGTTCAATACTTGTGGAATACTTGGCTTTTTTTCAGGTCTTATACTTGGCGAAATGGCTGAAGGTAGCATCCTGTATGGACTAAAGCATTCCATTCTTTGTTTGTTGCTGACATATGCATCCTTTACTATACTAATGGGTTATTGAGTGGTGATAAAAAATGGTCTCAGAGATTATTGGGGAAATGTTGAAACTTGCAATAGCAGTAACGCTGGTGTCCGTGCTCTCAATGGCAGTATATGGAAATATGCCTGATGAAAGGGTGCCTTATATTGAGATTGAAATAACCAATGTAACGTCATCTTCGGCCGATATAACGCATGTTGGTGGTGATCCGGTACATTCCACATATATAAAAATTCTGGTCTCCAATGCAAGTGGGACATACCCTGAAATAAAGCTGAATGATGGATACTCCGTATGGAAGATGAACCGGACCTCAGGTTCATGGGAAAATGATACTTATATGGAATACTGGAAGTTCGGTGATACGCTTCATTTGAATACCAGCCTTACGAACATAACAGAAATTTATGTAGTACACCCCAGAGCAGTTCTTGCAACAGCAGAGGTGAGGCCTGTATGGTAATTGCTTTGTTCCGTGACCGTCAGGCAATAACAGCGGTGGTATCAGTACTTCTTGTTCTGGTAGTTCTCACAACCTTTGTTACGGCTATACGTGCTTATTATATTCCTGCTCTTGCTGCAGAGCACGAGATCGATCATATGCAGGAGGTTCACAAGAGCTTTAGTGAATTTGCTGCAAAAGCATGTTCTGACACTTCAAGTGGTGTAGTTCACATTCCTCTTGGGGATGGTGGGTTGCCTTTTTACTCCTCGCTTTCTTCGAGTGGGATAATAACTCTGGATCCGGGTGGCAGTAGTATCAATATATCCCTGGAAAACATTTCTGAGGTAAGTAAGGATGTAGAAGGTTTCACTACTATCCACAATATCACGAATGTTTCATCCTTAAGGATGTGGACCGATGATCTGGAAGCAGGTGAGTATACGGTCTCCATCAATAACAGTACTGAGAACAGGACTTCAATATTTGTATATCCAAACGGTGCTCTGGTAACTGAGACATTTGCTAATAATTCCTCTCGTGGTAGGATCACATTACGGTCCGGGGGCATGGGTGACTCCCTGATACTCGGGAACACATTTGGCATGGATCTTCTGAACATGAACCAATCTGAATTACCTGTGATCCTGAATAATGCTTACAATGATCCTGAAGCTTTTCCTTTATCCTTGACCTTCAATGGTTCTTTTCAGGCAACTTACACGCCTGTGAACGAAACGTTGAACATAAGTACGGGCTATTTCAAATACAGGGCCTCTAATAATTATTGGATCGATCAGGAACTGATCTTTGAGAATGGTGCAGTAATTCTTAAGCAAGGCCGCAATTCGGAGATAAGGTCCTGTCCATTCATGTCCTTTGAGAACAATGATTCTTTACTGCATATGTCTGTGTTCAATATTACCGGTAAAAAATCCAGTCTCAGCGGGAATGGGAATTCGTTCGTCACTCTTCGGGTTGTTGACAGTGAGGATTATCTTTATTCCAATGTTAGCAATATTCGCATGGACATAAGTTCAGATCAGGCAGATGCATGGAAAAAATACCTGATCTTAATGACCAATGATACAAGGGTCGAGAATGGTACGGTTTACATTCCTTCTTTCCATAATAAAACAGTATGGATAACAACAAGGGAGGTAGAGGTAGTCCTCCCTTGATATTTAGGATTTCTTTATTGCTTGTAGCGATTTTCAATATTGGGGGGTCAGGCATTTGGAAGGATCTGTTCAATGGCTCTAAACCTCGATCTCTATATCCGGTCGAGCTTCTTCTTCTTCTTTTTTTCATTGATCCAGTGCTTGGCTTAAGGTTCTGGAACCAAACACTTGAATTTGTAGAGGATCTCCTCACAACCGTTAACATCTATTCTGATATTTTTCATTCGATGTCGATTTGTCGTGGTTCTTTAAAATCCATATAATTGATGTGTAGTTGTAAGTGAACAAATTACTACCTGACTCGGAGGCAATCTTTCTCTTCTATTGACCTGTTCCAGGCCTTCGAACAACTGAACGGTCACATCGACTGTCTTATCCTGAAGAATTTATGTTCATGGGAACTCAAGACAGGATATTTATTTTGTTAGAAAAAACGATATCAAAAATGTAGCTATGTAAAAATAAAAAAGAATTAAAAGGAGACTAAACTGTCTCCTTTCGAGTGTTTTTCGCTTAGTCTTTTCTTCGTCTGAGATACATGCCAACAACGACAATAGCGCATGTTCCTAGAACGCCATCCATCATAGGCACGTTCCTGGCATTTTCTTCATTGTCCTCCGTCTCAGATTCGACACTTGGAGCTGTTGTTTCGGACTCGACAGATGTGGTCTGGTCACCAGATGGCGTACTTTCCTCTTTATCCTGTGCTTGCACTTCTTCTTCAGTATCTGTAATTTCAGTAATGCTGCTGATGATGCTGGCTCTTGAACTGCTGCCACCACCTGAGGAATGTCTTGGTGTTTCTGGGACTTCAGCTGGTTCTTCTGGGACATCTGCTATTGCTGCATAGATGGAGAAGTGTGATACTTCTACAACCCAGAATTCTTTATCACCAATGACAACGACCTGTGTCTCATTGTCGAGTGGCTCCCATTCGGATGTTGTTTCATTGTAATAACGGATGCTAACATCGTGTTTATTTATTGTTTCAGGGAAGTCTTCTGGTATTGGTATTCTGATCGTAGCATTCTCCATATTTTCTGTAAGATTACTATCAAGTTCTACATTTATGAAATGGAATCCTACATATTCATCTGTCAGATTTGCCATTGGTTCCATACTTTCTGTCACAACAATGCTAGCACTGGTGATGTTCGCAGCATTGAATACGATGGATGTGCCAAGCGTACTGTTGTTGAATTCTACAGTTCCGTTTACAAATTCTACTGTTCTTATAATGGCTGTATAATTACTCATGCCAATGTTGCCTGCAGTGTCAGTACCAGTTACACTGACATTGAATGTATTTTCACCGTCAAGCAGGAATGATCCGGTCCACATAAGATCGCCGTTAGGAACAATCACTATTGGATTAGGATTAACATTTACTTCTAATTCTGCAATGTTTTCAGAAGATGTTACATCAACCATTCCATGAGTGCTATTATGGGTGAAAGTTGAATAGATCACAGGTGCAATTGTGTCAAGCACGATCTGTGTTGTCTCAGTATCTGTGTTACCTGTGGTGTCGGTAGCAATCACTTCAATCGTGTTTATTCCCTCTTCAAGTGTCAGGTTTGCTGAGTATGTGCCATCTCCAATTGTAGCGTTTATGCCATTTACTGTGATCTGGTCAAGGTGCTTTTCTACAAAAGTACCTGTGATCATTATATTGTTCACATTTGTTGGAGTTGCAACTTCATCGATAGTGACCACAGGGGCGATGTCATCAATAATCTCAAGTGTGTCCTGAACTTCATAGGACCAATGTCCGATATCGTTCTGTACCTTGAAGTAAATGGTATGTGTTCCGATCGAAAGATCTGAAGTGCTGAAATTATCAGAGGTGCTTAACGGACCATCAATACTGGATGTCCAGTTGTAGCCTACAACAGCGCCATCGTCATCCTCTCCGCTTCCGTTGAATGTGACCTCCTCACCTTCAGCAGCCGGGTTCGGTGTGATCGAGATCAACGTTGCTACAGGGGATATTTTGTCAATAACATTGATAGTCACGGTAGCCTTTACATCCCATTCGTTCAGTGCCCATGTAACAGGATCGTCACTTGCGAGGATAAGCTTAACAACATCGCCATGTTCAACGACAGTCTCTGCCACTCCGGTCATGGAATAAGCACCGTTTAAATAGAGGTGCCAATAGTTACTTTCGTTATCCCTATCAGCCGCATAGCCGCCTATTGAATCAACCATGCCATTATCAGCAAAACCAATTTCCATTCCTGTTCCATTAAGTGCTCCAAGAGCAGTTCTCTCATCCGGATAAAGTGAAACGGTACCACTGTAGACTTCAACTGTGTCTCTGGAAACAGTAATCAGGTCTTCTTTTGTTTCAGTGTCTTCTCCATATGAATTGTTTGCCTTAAGGAAAACTGTATAAATTCCGGGGTTTGTGAATTCATACACAGGGTTTTGTTCAGTTGAATCGATGATGCTGTCATTGTTAAAGTCCCATGCCCATGTATCAGTATTTGTCGAGAGGTCGTTGAACTGGACGGTCAAAGGTTCAATTCCTGAAGTAGCATTTACCTCAAAGTCAGCTTCTGGAAGCGGGGGGGTTGGTCCTGTTACGGTTAGTTGTGTCTGTCCGGTTGTGGCTATTGGAGTTATTTCATAACCAGATGCTGCTCCTGTGATCGTGTAGGTTCCGCCGAATGTTGATTCAGGTATCTCTAGTTGGTATGTAATACTACGGGTAAATCCTGCTGGGTACTCTGAAGACCATATCCATTCGGAGGTGTTGGATTTGAATTCAGCTATGTAATCTTTTTGCCATGAAACCGTCCAGCCATCTGGAGCATCTGCTTGATATGTGAGTGCTGTTACCGGAGTATTCATTGTCATCTGAACAGTAACATCAATTGTATCGCCTGGACTGGCTGTGGTCGTAGAAAGTGATTGTGTTACTGTTATCTCATCTCCAGTAGATGCCGCGGCTGGAATGGATAATAACATCAATGTTAATAAGATAATAGTTATTTTGTTAAAAAGCACGTTTGTTTTGTTTCTCTCCATTTGTTCTCACCTATACATATCATAATTATAATTTAGAATAGTCACTGTTGTTTTCTAAATATATAACGATTTTGAATAAACGAACTCAAAATAAGGCCATGATGATGATCGTTTGAGGTGGTTGAGGGTAAAAAAGTAATACTTTTAAAATCAATTTAATTCTATCACTTATTATTATGGAAATCTTAGCCATATTCTTTTAAGTGACCTCATTTCAAAGGATCAATTTTGCAGATAATTTTCAGCAAACATAAATAGATTTGATTACTTAGTAGTGAGGTATGGGGATAGCTATATGATAGGTATCTCATCCTTTGCTTTTCACGAGCTTCCACTTTCGGAAGCACTTGAAAAAATTGAACCGATGACAGATTGTGCTGAGATCTTCTCTGAAGGGCTACATGATCTCTTCCGTGAGGAAGAACTGGCATTTTTCTATGACCTGAAGTATACTGTCCATGCCCCTGGTACTGATATGAACCTCTCCAGCCTGAGAGAACCTATCCGTCTTGCAGCTATCAGTCTGGTCGAACAGCTGGCTGGTATATGCAATGAACTGGATTCCGATATTCTGGTGGTCCATCCCGGATATTTTTCCTATCCTGTGGATATGATGCATGCACAGAGGGCATTTGAGAGGTCAATTGTTGACCTTGAGAACATATCAAGGGATACGGGTGTCAGGATGTGTATCGAGAACATGCCAAAATGGGATTGCTTTTTGCTCAGGAATCCGGATATTGATCTTGGGGATAATGGTTTTACTCTGGATGTTGGGCATGCGAACACACGGGGGAACCTTAATAATTTACTGACAATGAAGTACTCGATCTCACATTTTCACTTGCACGATAATAATGGGGAAATTGATGACCATTTCTTTATTGGTGGAGGAAATATGGATTTTCCATCATTTTCCAGTTTGCTTAACAAAAGTAAAGCAATTAAGATCATAGGGAATAAGTGTGAAGAGGATGTGCTCAAAAGTTTGGAAGCACTTAAAAGAATGGGCACTAAATGAAACTCTGCTCCGCGATTACATAACAAAAATGAGCAAAGAGTTAACATTGTGACAACACATTTATATACCAAAAAGATCTCTTTACATTTATGAGTCAGTTAGATAATAAAGTATTCCATGCCCTGGGAAGCGATACACGTATCAGGATGCTTGAATTTCTTGATGAGGAGGAACGTCACATCTCTGAACTTGCCAGGATGTTGGGTATTTCCGTACCTGTGGCTGCAAAACACGCTAAAATATTGGAAGAGGCTGATCTTGTTGAGCGAAAGATCTTCGGGAAAACCCACGTGTTGAAGCCTAACAGGGAGAATATCTATCTTGCTATGAACGTGTTCGCACCTACCAAGTCAATAGAGGTAGAAAAAGGTACAACGTTGCTTGATGCTCTTCGTGGAGTTGCGGCTATCAAAGTCCAGAAAAAAGGCGATCGTGAAGTTATCGTTTCGACCGATGGTGAAGAAGGCCTTTACGTCTATGAGATAAACGGTGAGTTCTCGGAAAAATCCGTTCAGAACTGTGTTCTTGAGGAAGACACGACAATAGAATGGAAGAAGCTGGAGCCTGTAACAAAGATCAAACTTGATATACATGTGAAGGAATGATCTTCTCTTTTTTAGAAATAATACTTTCACTTCGCTTGGCTGGCGATTATATGGCTACGCTGTAATCTATCAATTGATGATTGCTGAAAGAACGAACGAACAACACCTGACATTATCGGAGAGAATGAAATTACTCTCCTCAGGAACTAAATATGACAGTTGCAACCAGAGTGCGGTCTGCCATGCGTTCGGTCCCGATGGAAGATGCATACAGCTTTATAAGACATTATTATCAAATTCCTGCGCAGGGGAGTGTGCTTATTGCTCAAACCGCTGTGAACGGGATACTATGAGGGCAACACTTGATCCTGAGGAGATCGCAAAGATCACTGATATGGTTGTCAACGGCGACGTCACAACCTTCTGAGAAGGACTAAATCAGTTTGTATAAGTGGGCAGTTATTTGGGATAGGCTTTGTAACTGCCATTTCTTTTTATTTTTTTGTTGTTTACACTCTTTTCTTTTTGACTTAGCACGCTTTTCTGGTAGTTTTCATTGCCATTTAGTCTATTCTTTGCTTTGTTTTTGCTCAGGCGGCGAAAAGAATAAGTATTATTATATCTATGGAGGGGTTGTATCTCACACAAGTGGGATGGGATGATGCTGATTTCAGTATGACCCGCCTTAACTCAGTGGTAGAGTGCGCGGCTGTAGTATGGAATATGCGACTTGTCGCACATACCGCGCAGGCACCGCGATGTCCCCGGTTCGAGTCTGGGAGGCGGGACTTAACATCCTAAATTCGCGAAAGGTTTATATATCTGGCAGCGTATTAAGGGTGTGCTCACACAGCAAACAAACGCAATGTCCGAATAGTGTAGAGGCCTATCATGGAGCCCTGTCGAGGCTCCGACTCGGGTTCGAATCCCGGTTCGGGCGTACAAATTTACCGGCTGAAAATGCCGGTAAAACCCATCTTTTTTTTGTAAATTTTGAGTTATTATTAATCTCATTGGTTTTTTTTCTTTCAAAATTTTAAAACTGCCTTCTGATTCGGGTTTTGCATTTTTGAGAAAGCCTTATATTATATGAGCAGTTCTCGAGAAACAATATTATAATATTATAAAGTACACTTACTTCCGACTGTAGCATGAAAGTGATCACATGGCATACAAAATAATAGAGAAACGTCAGTTGGTGCCGGATGTGCACCTGATGAACATCCAGGCTTCCGATGTGGCTGCGGCTGCAAAGGCAGGGCAGTTCATTATTCTTCGCATCGATGAAGCCGGTGAGAGGATCCCTCTTACAATTGCAGACTATGACTCAGATGAGGGATCTGTCACCATCATCTTCCAGGAAATGGGAAAAACTACAAAACAGCTCGCAAAGATGAGCGCCGGCGAGGAACTTCTTGATTTTGTAGGGCCTCTTGGCAAAGAGTCCGAGATCGAAAAGCTCGGTACTGTTGTGCTTGTTGGCGGCGGTGTTGGTATCGCTCCTATCTATCCTCAGGCAAAAGCATATCGCGCAGCTGGGAATAAGGTTATTTCCATTATCGGGGCACGCAATAAGGACATGCTCATACTTGAAGATGAGATGATCGCTGCCAGTGATGAGGTTCTTGTGGCCACTGATGATGGTTCAAAGGGCCACCATGGTTTTGTAACGGACCTTGTCAAGCAACTTCTTGATGGTGAGGAACATATCGACAGGATAGTAGCTATCGGTCCTCCTATCATGATGCGTGCAGTTGCAGGGGTTACTGGATCATATGATGTTGAGACACTCGTTAGCCTCAATCCAATAATGGTCGATGGTACCGGCATGTGCGGTGGCTGCCGTGTCAATGTTGGCGGTGAGGTTAAATTTGCTTGTGTGGACGGCCCTGAGTTCAACGCAAAGGATGTGGACTTCAATCTGTTGATGAGCCGTCTGTCCTTCTATCGTAAAGAAGAAGCTGATGCTATCACAAAGTCCCAGAAAGGCTGCGGAGATGATTGCAAATGTCAATAAGACCGGAAATGCCGCAGCAAGCTCCTGAAGACCGTGTCACTAATTTCGATGAAGTCGCTTTAGGATACACTGAAGAACAGGCTATCCTTGAAGCAGAGCGCTGCCTCGAGTGCAAGAACCCTAAATGTGTGGAAGGCTGTCCTGTGAACATTGATATTCCTGGCTTTATCTCAAAGATCAAGGAAGGCGACTTCCAGGAAGCTATCAATATCATCAAATATACGAACACTCTCCCTGCTGTATGCGGCCGTGTATGCCCTCAGGAAGAGCAGTGTGAGAAACTTTGTATCCTCGGAAAGAAAAGCGAACCAATTGCCATTGGTCGCCTTGAAAGGATCTGTGCGGACCGTGAGCGTGAAGTTGGTGTAAAGGACCCTGTTGTAGCACCATCTACCGGTAAGACCGTGGCAATAGTCGGTTCAGGCCCTGCAGGTCTGACGGCAGCTTCCGACCTTGCAAGAGCAGGTCATTCAGTTACCATATTCGAAGCTTTGCATGAGGCAGGCGGTGTACTGATCTATGGTATTCCTGAGTTCAGGCTTCCAAAGGCCATTGTAAAGGAAGAGGTGGATTATATCCGAAAGCTCGGCGCTGATATCAAAATGGATTACGTTATCGGTCGCATACTGACCCTTGATCAGCTAACTGACCGATTCGATGCGGTCTTCCTCGGAACCGGTGCAGGTCTGCCAAAGTTCATGGGGATAGAGGGTGAGAACCTCAATGGTGTCTATTCTGCCAATGAGTTCCTTACCCGTGTGAACCTGATGAAGGCATACAATGATAATTTCGACACACCAATAAAGCGAGGCCGCAACGTTATCGTTGTAGGTGGCGGTAATGTGGCAATGGATGCTGCCCGCAGTGCCTTGAGACTTGGTGCAGATGAGGTCAGCATTGTATACAGACGCAGCGATGAGGAACTTCCTGCAAGGCGTGAGGAGATCGAGCATGCAAAGGAAGAGGGTATCGTATTCCGCTTATTGACCAATCCTGTGCGTATCATCGAAGGCGAGAACATGTCTGTCAATGGCGTCGAATGTGTCAGGATGGAACTTGGCGAACCTGATGAGTCAGGACGCAGGCGGCCTGGGGTCGTAGAAGGCTCTGAGCACATAGTCGATGCTGATATTGTTATAATGGCCATCGGCACTTCACCGAACCCCATCATCTTCGATGGTTCGAAAGGTCTCGAGGTTACGCCGTGGGGCACAATTGTCGTAGATGAGGGGGGTATGTCATCCATTGAAGGCGTTTGTGCCGGCGGCGATGCCGTGACCGGTGCAGCAACCGTTATCAGTGCAATGGGCGCAGGTAAGCTGGCTGCTGATACTATCAACAACTACCTTTCAAAATAAGTTCTATGTATGGCAGATCTATTGATCTGCCATCTATTTTTTTTGTTTTTTGCTCTGTCCATATGGAAGTATTTAATACCTGCCTGTTCTATTCTTGAATTCAATGCATTTGAAAAAGAGCGATGCCCGAATTCACAAGATGCCTTCCAGAAAAGGTGTAGTTGATAAAAAAAAGCATTCAAGGAACCAGGTGTCTAACGAGACATCTCAAATATACTGGTGTAAAGATTGCAATGTTCCGCTTCTTGATAAGAAGTGTGGTGTCTGCAACGGCGAGATCTTTGAAATTAGGCTATCCGGGCCTGGTGACATAAGGTTCTGTTCACCGTATGAACGTGAACTTCTCGGCAATCTTTTGCTTTCTGAATTTGGCCGTGATCCTCTGGGGGAAAGGCTGGTCCTGTTGAACAAGATCTCCGGGGAGGATAAGACCGCTCAGGTCATAGTGGACGGTCTGGATATCGGCACTCTTCTTTTTGATATGTCCCTGATGGAACACCGCTTCGAGATATCGGTAGCAGGAGCACAGGTATTTCATGGTCTGATCGGAAGCAGGAC
>NZ_JAUVEY010000066.1:0-11556 GCF_030594565.1 Methanococcoides sp. | reverse complement strand
GTTCCTGAAGGAGATGTTTTCCACAGGGTAGAAGATCCGCGTGGAGAAATGGGATTCTATATGGTATCAGATGGTTCTGACAAACCATATCGTGTAAAGATAAGGGGACCGGTATATCCAACAATGCAGGCATTGCCTCCACTGATAAAAGGCACTACTCTTGCTGATGTGGCTGCAATTGCAGGTAGCATGGACGGATGTACGAGTGAGGCGGACAGGTGATCATGATGTCTTCAGAAGTTATAGATATTCTTTTCAATCCCTGGGTTCGCACTCTGATCGGTCTTTGTCTGATCGGTGTAGTCTTCGGCGGTGCTATGGTAGTTGTCTGGTTCGAACGTAAACTATCAGGCGATATTCAGTTCAGGCTTGGTCCTAAATATGTAGGTCCATTTGGTATATTCCAGCTTGTAGCCGATGCTATCAAGCTGATGACCAAAGAAGATCTGATTCCATCGAAAGCAGATCGCTTACTGTTCGTATCAGCACCGATCGTGCTCATGGGCTCAGTGTTCATGATGCTTGTCGCAATTCCATTCGGTGCAGTTTTCGTTAACGGTGTTGAGTACCCGATCGTGGGTACTGAGATGGATATAAGTCTTCTTTATATTGAAGCAGTATCTTCGATCTCTATTATCGGTGCTTTCATGTATGCATACAGTTCCAACAACAAGTATTCACTTCTTGGTGCTTTCAGGAACTTTGCAAGAATGATCGGATATGAAGTTCCACTCGGCATCACTATAGTCAGTGTGGCTGTAATGGTAGGTTCATTGAACATTATTGAGATAGCACAGGCACAGAGTCCGATCTGGTTCATATTCCTTCAACCTCTCGGATTCATCGTGTTCTTTATTGCATTGATGGCCGATATGGGTCGTCTTCCGTTCGATCAGAACGAATCTGAAGAAGAACTGGTCGCAGGATGGATAACAGAATACACTGGTATGAGATTCGGTCTTGGTTTCTTTGCTGAATATATCCACTTGATCCTTGGTTCAATGCTTGTTGTATTGTTGTTCCTCGGTGGCTGGAACCTCCCTTCATTCCTGACAAATGTCACGATACTTGGAATCTTCCTTCCAACATTATTCTATCTGTTGAAGGTTGCTCTCGTTATACTGACCATCATCATGCTTAGATGGGCTGTTCCAAGGTTCAGGATCGATCAGGTTGTTGACCTGAGCTGGAAAAGACTTCTCCCACTTTCATTATTGAACCTTGGATGGGCAATAATGCTGGGCATTTATCTGGGAATGTGATACCATGGTATTGAAAAATATTGTTAGAGCTGTTAAGAATATCTACAAGCCCCCTATTACCAGAAGGTATCCTGAGGTGCCCACCGAATTACCTGACAGGTTCAGAGGGCTTCAAAAACTTGATAAAAGTAAATGTATAGGCTGTGGTATTTGCGCAAACACCTGCCCCAACAGTGCGATCAAGATCGTAAGGGCAAGGGTAAGCAAAGACAGTGACAAAACAAGATGGTTCCCTGCTATCGATATTAGCCACTGTATGTTCTGTGGTCTTTGTATCGATCAGTGTCCAAAAGATGCGCTTTCAAGCACAAAGGTCTACACAACTGGTGTGATCAGATTGACCCATGAAGAATTATTGTACACTCCGGACATGTTAGCACGTGAAACTCCGGTAGGGGAGAATGGTGAGTGAAATGGTAGGTATAATCGAAGGCATCATTTTCTTGATCGTTGCTCTTGTACTGATCTCATTTGCGATCCTTTCAGTAGTAACAAGGGATATAGTCCGTGCAGCACTTGCACTGATCATCTCTATGTTCACAGTAGCCGCTGTTTACATAATGCTGAATGCACAGTTTTTGGGTGTTGTCCAGATCCTTGTGTATGTAGGAGCAATTGGAGTTCTTATACTGTTCGCAGTGATGCTGACTAAGAAAACAATGGGGCGTGAGAACAATGACTAATGATCGTCCAACAATTCTGGATTCATTCATTCACCAGTTCCATCCTAAGAAACAGATCGTAAAGTTGCTGGACATAGAGGCACCTTCTTTGAGAGGGGTCCTTGATACGATGTTCAGGTTAACCATCGCGGCTCTGTTCCTTGCGGTGATCTTTGTATCATTATATGGTACCGGGTGGACAACGGTGGATCAGCTTCCACAGAATATTGCTGACCAAAGTAACATCAAAGCGCTGGGTGTATTGATATTCACAGACTTTGTGATTCCATTTGAGATACTTTCCATAGTATTGCTCTCTTCATTGATCGGTGCAATATACATGGCAAAAGGAGATGATAACTGATGATCCCATTAAACTGGTATCTGGCTCTTTCAGCTATCGTGTTCTCCATAGGACTCTATGGTTTGATGACACATAAGAACGGTATCAGGATGCTGATGTGCGTGGAACTTATGCTAAACTCCGCAAACATTAACCTTGTTGCCTTCTCAAGTTACAATGACGATATGACAGGACAGGTATTTGCTCTGTTCTCCATTGCAATTGCTGCAGCAGAAGCAGCTATCGGATTTGCAATACTCATGTCAATTTACAGGATGCGAGATATGATCGATGTCGATAAACTTAACATATTGAGGTGGTAAAAATGGCAATGGAAAATCTTGCATTTTTAATACCACTACTCCCTGCACTCGCCTTTGTGCTGACTTTCTTCCTTGGGAAGAAGTTACCCTCAGGTGGTGCAATTATTCCGATCATTGCAATAGCGATATCCTGTGTGATCTCTCTTTCTATCACAGCAGGTCTGTTAGCTAACCCCGGACATGTTGTAACACAATCTGTTCACTGGTTTGCAATACTCAATCTCGGAATATTGATCGACCCGCTTGCAGCGGTAATGCTTTCAATGGTCTCTTTTGTGAGCTTGCTCATCCACATCTATGCTGTGGGTTACATGTCACATGACCCTGCAAAGCCACGTTACTTTGCAGAGACCGCACTCTTCACAGCAGCAATGCTTGGTCTGATCCTTTCAGACAACATTCTTCAGCTTTTCGTTTGCTGGGAACTTGTTGGCCTTAGCTCATACTTGCTTATCGGATTCTGGTTCCACAAGCCTGGAGCTGCTTCAGCAGCAAAGAAGGCATTCTTGACCACCAGGATCGGAGATGTCATGTTCCTTGCAGGTATCGTTCTGCTTTTCGCAGACATATTCGCAATACTTGAAGGCAAGCTTCCAGAAGGTGTCTATCTCCTTCAGTTCGAAGAGATATTCAAGTTCATACCTGACCTCGTTGCGATCAACTCAACGATCCTTGGTATGGAAGTAAGTCATTTGACCCTTGTAACACTGTTGTTCTTCGGTGGTGCGGTTGGTAAGTCAGGTCAGTTCCCACTCCATGTGTGGCTTCCTGATGCAATGGAAGGTCCAACTACCGTTTCAGCACTTATCCACGCAGCAACAATGGTTACAGCTGGTGTCTATCTTGTAGCACGTACATTCCCAATGTTCCTTGCAGCACCAAACACCTTGATTGTCGTTGCAATACTTGGAGCGTTCACTGCACTGTTTGCAGCAACAATGGGTCTCGTGATGAACGATCTTAAGAGAGTTCTTGCTTTCTCGACTATCAGCCAGCTTGGTTACATGGTGCTTGGTCTTGGTCTTGGTGCAGTTATTGGTGCAGAGGCTGTTGGAGTTTCAATGTTCCACCTCATCAACCATGCATTCTTCAAGGCATTGCTCTTCCTCTGTGCAGGAAGTGTTATTCACGCTGTAGGTACACATGACATGAGGCAGCTCGGTGGTGTAGGTAAAGTAATGCCTATAACATTCGCTACAATGACCGCAGCAGCACTTGCATTGGCAGGTTTTGGTATTCCTGGCACCAGCATTGGTTTCAGTGGTTTCCTCAGTAAGGATCCGATAATCGAAGGCGCATACCTGTTCGCAACACAGACCGGTAACTGGATGCCATACTTGTTCGCTATCACAGCTGCGTTCCTTACATCCCTGTATATCTTCAGGTTGATCTTTATGACCTTTACAGGAAAGCCAAGGAGTGACTATGGTGGTCACGAGTCCCCTTCATCCATGACAATTCCATTGGCGACACTTGGTGTCCTCGCAGTGATCTTCGGTGCACTTACCAGAGGTAAGTTCATGACGTTCATTGAATCGAACTTTGAACATCTTGATATGAATGCACTTGCAGAACTCGGTGGCTATCATCTTGGGCCTCATGGGCACGAACCACTTCTTATCCTCTGGATGCCTCTGATCGTAGCAGTTGCGGGTCTTGTGATCGCTTATCTGATCTACAACAAGAGGGTCATTGACATGAGCAGAATCGTATCAAGTGAAAATCCTGTTTACAAGTTACTCTATAACAGATACTACCAGCATCAGATATTTGTTGAGATCTTTTCCGTAAAGATCATCTATGAAGGTCTTGCACTTGCAAGCTTCTATTCAGACAAAATGCTGGATTGGCTTGTCAACGGAACCAGTACTTTCCTTATTGAGGCAGGTGACTCCCTCAGGAAATTCCAGACCGGAGTTATACAGGATTATGCAGCAGTTGTTGTTGCAGGAGTCGGACTACTGGTAATATTGGTCAAGCTGATCATGGAGGTCTTCTAATGTTACCAATATTATCTTTGATCGTGCTGATCCCAATTTTGTTCTCAGCCGTAACATTCTTTACAAAAACAAAGGAGCAGGCAAGGATATCCGCACTAGTGGGTACTCTTATTACCCTGGTCCTGACAATGTACATGTACTTCTCATTCGATAGTACATCTGCAGCAATGCAGTTCGAAGAAGCGGCTAACTGGATCCCTTCATTGGGTATCACCTATCACCTTGGTGTCGATGGTGTTTCCATGCCTCTTATATTGCTCAATGCAATAGTCATTCCACTGTTGATCATCTACACCTGGAATGATGTCAGAGCAGCACCTAACAGGTTCTATGCTCTAATTCTTGCAATGCAGGGTGCAGTCATCGGTGTTTTCGTATCACTGGACTTCTTCCTGTTCTACGTATTCTGGGAGCTTACCCTTGTACCATTGTTCTTCATGGTCAATATATGGGGAGGAGCCAACAAGAAACATGCAGCTATCAAGTTCTTCATCTACACTCACGTAGCATCTCTTGTGATGCTGTTGGGTATCTTTGGATTGTACTACAATGCATGGTCTCTTAACGGAGTTCCAAATATGGATATGGCTTACCTTATAGGTCAGTTCCAGTTCTTGGAATCCGAAATTGCCAGGGATGCGATCTTCCTTGCATTGCTGTTCGGTTTCATTGTGAAGACACCTGTAGTACCATTCCATTCCTGGTTACCGGATGCATATTCTGAAGCACCTACCGCAGGCAGTGTGCTCTTTATATTGCTCAAGATCGGTGGATATGGATTGTTCAGGGTAATGCTTCCAATGTTGCCATTCACAGCAACTCCAAGCCTTATGATAACTATCATGGGAGCTCTTGGTGCAATAAGCATTATTTACGGTGCATTCCTTGCACTCGCACAGAAGGACCTTAAGAGAATGATCGCATATTCCAGTATCAGCCACATGGGATACGTAACCCTTGGTTGTGCAGGTCTTGTGAGCCTTTCAATATCCGGTGCAATGTTCCAGCAGTTCTCACACGGGTTGATCATGAGCATTATGTTCATGTCATGTGGTGTGATCCAGACCAAAACTGGTACAAGTATCATCAATAATCTCGGTGGTCTTGCACAGAAGATGCCTAAGCTCACAGTGATCATGGTACTTGGTTTCATGGCTTCACTTGGATTGCCGGGACTTACCGGTTTTATCGCAGAGTTCCTCGTGTTGACATTCAGTTTCATTAACATGCCTATTTACGTGATAATCGCTCTGCTGGCTATTGTAATTACAGCAGCATATCACCTGTGGGCATTGCAAAGGGCAATGTTTGGTCCTTTCAATGAAAAGCTTGGTGATATCGTGGATATTTCGTCCTTCCAGACGTTCTCCATGGGGATCATTGCCCTTCTCGTACTGTACTTTGGATTGAACCCAAGTCCGGTGCTGGATATGATGATAACGAATTCAGAACATATTGTCAGCCTGATGGCTGTAATGGGGGTCTAAGCAATGGTGGATCTAATGTTACTTGCACCTGAGATCACAATTCTGGTAACAGGTTTGATCGTGCTTTTGGCAGGTCTTTTCCTGTCAGCCCAGTCTAAGAAAATAGTCGGATACATAGCAATACTTGGTTGCGTCGTCGCCATGCTGCTGACCATCAGCAGCTTTGGTACCACAGCAGTGATGTTTTCGAACTCACTGAGCATTGATGCACTATCTCAGTTCTTTAAAATAGTGTTCCTTACAGTTACGACCCTTGTGTGTATTGCATCCGTAAAATACACTGATGGCAACGACCATGCAGATGAATACTATGTACTGGTGCTCTTCGCGACCATCGGTATGATGATGGTAGCATCTGCGAATGACCTTATGGTTCTGTTCGTTGCATTCGAACTGGCAAGTCTTGCAACCTATGGTCTTGCAGGTTTCGAGAAAAAGAACCCTGCTTCCATTGAAGCTTCAATGAAGTACTTCATCATAGGTTCCCTTTCAGCTGCTCTGTTGCTGCTTGGTATCGGATATGTCTATGGTGCAACTGGCACTACCAACATTGAGGGAATTGCTCAGAACATCGATCTTCTGCTTAACAGCCCAATGGGAATTCTTTCCCTTGTACTGCTGATCGCAGGATTCGGTTTCAAGATAGCTCTTGTGCCATTCCACATGTGGGCACCTGACACCTATCAGGGAGCACCTTCCCTTGTGTCTGCGCTTCTGGCAGCAGGTTCCAAGAAGATGGGTATCATCGCAGCTTTCAAAGTTTTCATAGGAGCTCTCATTGCCCTTCAGGCAGACTGGCAGATCGCTTTTGCTATCCTCGCAGTCCTGACAATGACCTATGGTAACATCGTTGCTCTGTCCCAGACAAGTGTAAAACGCATGCTTGCTTACTCGTCTCTTGCACAGGCAGGATACATCACAATGGCATTTGTGGTCATGACCCCTATGGCATTAACTGGTGGTATCCTCTATGCATTATCACACGGTTTCATGAAAGCAGGAGCTTTCATTGCAACAGCAGCTGTGGTCTACATGGTCACATCAGAGAACAAGGACATTCTAAATGCTGACCATCTTGACAACTTCAAGGGTCTTGGCAGGAGAATGCCAATAACTGCTCTCAGTATGACCGTGTTCGTATTCGCACTGTCCGGTATCCCACCAACAGCAGGTTACATGAGCAAGTTCATCTTGTTCTCATCAACCATCCAGTCAGGTCTTGTATGGCTCGCAGTGATCGCTATTCTTAACAGCGCACTTTCACTGTACTACTATGCAAGGGTTGTCAGGTACATGTATGCAAAACCAACTGATGGAGATAGGGTCTCAGAACCACTTCCATACGTCATTGCACTGCTTCTTGCAGTTGCAGGTGTATTGGTAATAGGTATCTGGCCAGAGCCTTTCGTAAGCATGGCAATGGAAGCCGCAAGTGTATTGATCTAATGGAGGAATAAGATATGGCAGATTGTGATCTTTGCGGAGTATCGATTCCAACCGTATGTCCTGTAAGGGTATTCTCACCAAGGTTTGAGCAATCCTACCCTGAAGGTGTATGGAAAGGTCTTTGTGGCGGCTGTCTGGCTGCTGCTAAAAAGGCCTATGACGAATCTAGTGAAAAAGTGGCTGCAGGCACATTTGGAAAATGTGATCTTTGTGGTACAAAGACCCAGTTGCAAGATGTAGGGGTAAACGTCCCCTCATTTTCAAAAGGGTCTATTGTTAAAACCAGAAAGATATGCCTGAAATGCCTTGAAGAATCCAGTGAGTCCTTTGAGAAAAAGGATGAACTGTGTGGTGAACATCACTGAAGGTCAGTAATAATACTGACCTTTCCTTTTTTTTCTTTTTTATCTCATTGCATTTTCGCTATTGATAATAGTATTATCAAAATGATGAACCTTATCGCCATGCTCATTCCTGTGGAGAACGCCACTATCCTAAAACCGACCTTAGGTCCGAATATGGATACATAACGTGGGAGGATCGACCTGATGCTTAGTATGGGTAGCATGAACATACTTCCAAGCATGAGCACTATCATTGCCTGAAGATATGTTATCCCACCGTCACTTATCAGTGGTCCCAGTAACGATATTCCAATGATAGGGCTTGCCATATAGGTCGTAAGGGGAATTATGCTCTCTGCCGGGATTCCAAATATATCTGCCAGTGGCAGTACGTTGAATGTCTCGAAAGCACCTCTTTCCCTCAAAGCGAAGACAAGCGTGGTCATCGTAAGGTAAATGATGGCTATTTTAGTGAAAAGCCTCTTTTGTCTGTTGAATGCTTTTCGAATAGCCTCTTTTAATTTTGGTCTCTCTATCGTTTCGGGTTCTATTAATGCACCGTTATGTTCCTTGAACCAGATCCTGCTCAGAATTATGACCACACTAACTTTCACGACCGCACTTATAATGAATACCATCACGTAGAATCCCCCCACAATAGGGCCAAGTGCAGGAAGGACTATCGGGATCTGGTAGGTCAATATCTCTCTTATATAAGCTGGTGTGCTGTTCAAAATAGCACATAACATCATTTCGCGATCATCAATAAACCCCTCGTCCTTTACTTTCATGACCATGCTATTTGCAGCCACTGTGGATCCGAGGGATACCATGAATGCGGATGCACATGCCTGTGGAAGATGGGTATGTTTGAAAATGGGTTCTGTGAACCGTGAAAGCTTTTGCATGAGTCCCATCTCAATTAGAACACCTGTCCCGAAAAGGCCAATGAAAATTGTAATTATGACGGGGAATGCAAAATCAAGAACCCGGGTGAACAGATCGAACATATATGTATGATTATAGAAGATGTAAATTAAGTTTATCTACCATGCGTTCTACTTATTGCAAGTGTATTCGGTAGTATCATAAAGGACCGTCTAAAACCAAAACCTTGATATGAATTGCAATGCTTTTTCGTCTGGTGAAATTAAATGAAGAAAGATCTCATGGATATTTTGGCGTGCCCTATATGCAAAGGCGACCTTGTTCTGAATATTACCAAAGAAGATGAGAAAGAGATTATTTCAGGAACTCTTTATTGTTCAAAATGTAATGAATATTACCCGATCACGGATGGGATTCCTAACATGCTCCCTCCAGAATTGCGGGAATAATATAAACTGAGGTTGAATTCTTGCAGCAGGTACACATTAACCGTCTTGGTGTTAATTCCATTGAATTTGAAACAGATATATTGGATATACCCCTGTCTCCTGGTGGAGAACAAAGTTTTGAGATCGTGATAATCAACTATGGCACCCCAACACATGTTCATCTGTCTGCAAGTGACGATCTCTATGACAATCTGACATTTCTTGAAGACAACCCTTACGTTTCACACGAAGAATATATTCCGGTCATTGCAAGGATACCCTTTGATGGTCGCCTGGTGAACAAAGGCAAAGTGTCTGTAACGGTTGGCTATGGTTCAAAGACCGAAAGCTTTTCTGTGAGAATAGGTGGTGCAGGGTCCGGTGATGGTCTTGCTCCAATTGACATCGATGAAAGTCTCTCGTTACCCTCGAAGGCAATTCCTGTTCAAAGGAAGAACGATCTCAATATGCAGTTCTCAGACAGGTTTTCAACTATCTTTTCATCTCTTGACCAGTCAATTAATATAAAACATATCATCGTTTTATTTTCATCCATTGTTATCGTAGCTCTTATCTACATGTTGATACGTTCATTACCTTCAGGTGATACGAGTTACAGCATTAATATCGGCTTTTATCCTGCCATAGCATTATCTATATTGTTCACTTCACTGATGGCATATCTGTTCATTAAACTTTCAACGTTGAAAAAGTAATTGAGGTAGTTGAGTCCATATGAAATATATCATAGTTACCGGCGGTGTCATGAGTGGTCTTGGAAAAGGGATCACAACGGCTTCAGTCGGCAGGAATCTGAAAAACAAAGGTTATAAGGTAACAGCAATAAAGATCGACCCCTACATCAATATTGATGCAGGTACCATGAGTCCCTACCAGCACGGTGAGGTCTATGTCCTTAAAGATGGGGGTGAGGTCGATCTTGATCTGGGTAATTATGAAAGGTTCCTTGATACTGAACTCACAAGGGACCACAACCTAACTACTGGAAAGATCTATCAGACGGTCATTGACAAGGAACGAAAAGGTGAATACCTGGGTAAGACCGTACAGATCATCCCTCATATAACGAACGAGATCAAGGGTCGTATTAGGAGGATCGCTGCTAAAAGTGGTGCTGATGTCTGTCTCATTGAAGTAGGTGGAACTGTCGGTGATATTGAAAGTATGCCTTTCCTTGAAGCAGTAAGGCAGATGTACCGGGAAGAAGCACCTGAGAATATTGCATTCCTTCATGTGACTCTGGTGCCCATTGACTCTCAAGGGGATCAAAAAACAAAGCCAACACAGCATTCTGTTAAAGAACTAAGGGAACTGGGTCTGACTCCGCATGTAATTGTTGCAAGATG
Source organism: Methanococcoides sp. (assembly GCF_030594565.1). NCBI lineage: Archaea > Methanobacteriati > Methanobacteriota > Methanomicrobia > Methanosarcinales > Methanosarcinaceae > Methanococcoides > Methanococcoides sp. The sequence continues at coordinate 1,006 of NZ_JAUVEY010000066.1, read as the reverse complement.
CAAAAAAGCACTTACGGAAAGTACCCGGTCCAAGATCGCTCTTTTCTGTGACGTGCCTGTAGAGGCTGTCATTAGTGCACATGACTCCGCAGACATTTATGAAGTGCCCCTCCAGCTTGAAAATGAGGGTCTGAGCAATTTCCTCTTAAAGAAGCTACTCCTCAAATCCAAACTTGAGGTCGAGGATACCAAATGGAAAGAAATGGTCGTGAGGATGAACAATTGCACGGGCAAAGTGAATGTGGCAATTGTCGGTAAATACACACACCTCGAGGATTCATATATCAGCATTGTGGAATCCCTCAAACACGGAGCTATTGAAACCGGTTGTAATTTCGATATAACCTGGTTCGATGCTGAAGAATTCGATGCCGATCCAACTGAGGTCGAAAAATTGAGTGGGTTTGACGGAATTCTCGTTCCCGGAGGATTTGGTGAACGTGGAACTGAAGGCAAGATGCTTGCTATCCAGTATGCCCGTGAGAACAACATCCCATATCTTGGACTTTGTCTGGGTATGCAGCTTGCTGTCATAGAGTTTGCAAGGAATGTCGCTGGGCTCGAAGGTGCAAATAGCAGTGAGTTCGATGAGAACACCCCTTATCCGGTCATCGATCTGTTGCCTGAACAGGAGGATGTAGTGGATATGGGAGCTACCATGCGTCTTGGTGATTATGAGGCCACTCTTAAGGAGGGTTCTCTTGCTGAATCCATATACGGTGAATCGGTCATTACTGAACGCCATAGGCATAGGTATGAAGTAAACCCTAACTATGTGGACAAGATCGAAGAATCTGGCATGGTATTTTCCGGAAAGAACAAGAACAGGATGGAAATTGCAGAAGTTCCTTCAAATGATTTCTATTTCGCATCCCAATTCCACCCGGAGTTCAAATCCCGACCTGGCAGGCCTTCCCCACCCTTCAAGGCCTTTATGGATGCAATGCTTAAAAAGAGCAAAGAAAAGAAAGATCAGTAAGCGATCTTTCTTCCTTTCATATTCTTA